>NZ_CM000745.1:3232811-3396354 GCF_000161455.1 Bacillus pseudomycoides DSM 12442 | reverse complement strand
TTTTTATGTTATTGTGGGGCTGTTTACTTTGCCCATTCCGTTACTTGTTCGACATTCATACGTGGTGCTGGATGTCCTTTTAATGTAGATTCACCAATTGTAATTAGCATGATAGGTACATAACGAGAAGAAACATTAAATTCTTCCATTAGTGCTTGTGGGTTAAATCCACCGATTGCACAAGTGTCCCAGCCAGTTGCCTTAGCTGCAAGCATAAGTTGCATTGCGGCTAAGGATGCATTAGAGAAGGCTGCATCTCGTGGATATTGTTCACGCTTATATGCAGATTCAATATTTTGTGCCAAACGTTCTTTAGCTTCTGCTTTCATAAATCCTTGCTCTACGATAGGTCCATATACAGAATCGATGTTTTTATTTGCTTCTAGATCACCTAAAATAGCGACTACTGCAGAAGCATCAAGAATTTGTTGTTGATTATAAGCGATTGGATGTAAACGGCTTTGTACGTCTTTACCTTGGAAAACAAGAAACTTCCAATGTTGTAAGTTCCAAGCTGATGGTGCTTGACCAGCTGCTTTCAAAATTTCTTGTAATTCCTCTTTTGAAATTTCTTTTTCAGAATTGAATGCACGATTAGATGTTCGTTCATATAGAACAGTAAAGAAATCTTGCTGTGTCATAATATGCCTCCTAAGTTTTATGTGGATTTATAAAAAAATACCATATGTAACAATTTTGTACTTACATTTTGTAAGTTATCACTGTAAAAGAATATAATATCTTTATTTTAATTGTCAAGTTGTTGAGAATAGAAGAAAAAGGGGACATTCGTACAATCGCTGTCATTCATGTAGTCATACAATAAAAAGATGATTCGCAGATCAAGAAGAAATATGTAAAGTGAAGCTCCTGTCAGTGGGAGAGTTCTTTGTTCCTGCTGATGCTCAGCCCTCACCAATCGAGTTCTTTTGATAACGGCCCCTTATAGAAAAGGAAAGTGAAGAATTCAGTAGAACAGGATATATGAAGTGAGTGAAGACCAGTGGTGAACATACTACATTTTTTATTAGAGAATACGGTTTTTCAAAATGTATTACAGGATCTCCATGTAAATGTACTTTATATAGAAGAAGGATGTAATCACCAGTATACGATTGATGATATACATCCAAAATGTATGTTTATAGCAAATAGTTTTGAAGAAGGGGAAATGTTATTTGAAAAAGTGCGACCACAAATTGTGATCATTTATGTGTCGAATGGTGCACAAGTAGAGTGTATAAAACACATATATAATTCGAGGAGTTCTTTTATTGTTATCTGGGATCAGCCGGTGACTTCAAAATTTGTAGAGTTGCTTACAATAGGAGTACGAAATATTGTTATAGCTCCTGTTACACCACAGGTTGTGCTGGAAGAGGTAAACAAAAGTCTCTATCAATTATCACTATTGCAACAAGTGACTATTCAACAAGAGCTTCTTCAAATGATGTTTGATTTTCAAAATGATTT
Organism: Bacillus pseudomycoides DSM 12442; assembly: GCF_000161455.1. Classification (GTDB taxonomy): domain Bacteria; phylum Bacillota; class Bacilli; order Bacillales; family Bacillaceae_G; genus Bacillus_A; species Bacillus_A pseudomycoides. The sequence goes on along the minus strand of NZ_CM000745.1, from coordinate 3,394,881 downwards.
ATTATTCATTGTAGAAGATGATGAGATCGTCGACTGTAATACGAACTTTTTGAGTTTTTTTGGATATGAAAATTTATTTTCATATCATGAGAATCATATGGTATTTGCGGAACATTTTATTCAAGAACATGGATATTACGCAACAAATCACGATATAACTTGGCTTGATGATTCTTTAGCGCAAGCGAGAAAAATAAAAATGTATAGTCATGAAGGCGAAGCGTTTGTTTTTTTATTACGTGCTACACCTGTACCGGAAGATTTGTCTAGGTTTATTGTTAAGTGTACAGATATTACGGAATTAGATGAATTATATCAAGAGCAAGAACAGCTTGCTGCAATTGATTCTTTAACAGAAATATACAACCGTTTGAAGTTTCAACAATTATTAGAAGAAAAATGGAAAAGTGAGAAACGAGTAAATCAAATGATGGCGCTTATTCTTTTTGATATAGACGATTTTAAAAAAGTGAACGACACATATGGACATGATTTTGGTGATTTAGCATTAATTCAGTTAGCCGAACTGATGAAATCTAAAATAGCATCCCAACATATTTTCGCGCGGTGGGGTGGAGAGAAATTTATTATATTAGTAATAAATACAACGGAAAAAGAGGCTTTCCAAGTTGCTGAATCGCTACGTTTTTTTATTGAAACGAAACAATTCTCTAGCATTTCAAAATTAACCGCAAGTTTTGGAGTTGCTTTATATGAGCAAGGAATGACAAAAGAAGAATTGATACAGCGAGCAGATATTGCTTTATATGAAGCGAAAAAAAATGGCAAAAACCAAGTACGTTTATATAGAAAAGAAAAAATGTGATTTTTTCGCAACAAAGTGTTGCGATTTTTTTCTGTTACCCGATAATAGAAAGAGGGGCCATTTATAAGAAAGTAACTGCGGAGGTTTTTGAATGATAAAAAAATTGATTATTATGGTCTTGATTTGCTTTATAGTATGTGGAAGTGTATATTACTTTTTTTATATACCCAAGAAGCAAGAAGCATTAACTTGGAAGGCAACTCCTTCTGTCGAGTCTGAGTTACAGGATAATTTAGAAGAAAAAAAGGAACCGCCAATTGATTATGCTAGTGTGGCACAAAAGTTAGATCAATATTTAAAAGATAAAGATTTTAATGGAACGGTTCTTGTCACAGATAAAGATCGTGTTGTGCTGAATAAAGGGTATGGATATGCAGATGTTCAAAGTGAAATTGAAAATACACCACAAACAAAATATCGCATTGGTTCCATTACTAAGACAGTTGTGGCAACATCGATTTTACAGTTGCAAGAGCAGGGAAAGTTAAATATTCAGGACAATGTAAATAAATATATACCTTTATTTCCAGCAGATAAAAATATCACATTATACCATCTTCTAACACATACTTCTGGTTTACCAGAGAAGGGAAAGGGAAAAGTGAATGCTGCATCACGTTTGAATTTGGTTACTTGGATTGGAATGCAGCAAGTAGCTTTTCCGCCAGGAACTGGTTGGAAATACAGTGACTATAATTATATGGTGCTTGCTTATATTATAGAAAATATATCTAAAAAGCCTTTAGGAGAATATGTAAAGGAAAATATATTTGCACGAGCGGACATGCATGAATCAGGTATGGGAAATATGGTGCCAGGAGAGCAACATTTCACGCAAGGGTACAAAAAGAAAGACAATGTACTTGTACCAGCACCAAAATTAGCAATGAACTGGCTATATGGCTGTGGTGAGATGTATACTACAGTTGGGGATATGAAGAAGTTAGATGAAGCAATTATAAATGGAAAACTTCTTTCAGAGAAAAGTATACAAGTGATGTTTACACCATCATCCGAAAAGAAATATGCATTTAGTTTCTATATATATCCCGATTATTTTCATAACCATGGTGTAGTTGCTGGGTGGAATACATTTAATAACTTTAATAAAGATAAGGGAACGTTTGTTGTTTTATTTTCAAATGTGCAAAATGGCATAAATGATGATTTTAATAAGGAATTTCGGAAGATGGTCAGCGACTTATTAGAACAAAGGGGATGAGTAGATGAAACAAGTAATTTCATCAATTGGTTTTATCGGTACAGGTGTTATGGGGAAAAGTATGGTACATCATTTATTACAAGGTGGTTATACAGTATATGTGTATAACCGTACGAAAGAAAAAGCAACTTCCTTATTAAAAGAAGGGGCACATTGGTGTGATTCACCAAAAGAATTGGTGGAGAATGTAGATGTTGTTATGACGATGGTAGGATATCCGCATGATGTAGAAGAAATCTATTTTGGAACAGAGGGAATTCTGGAACATGCAAATGAAGGGACAATTGCAATTGATTTTACAACCTCTACACCGACGTTAGCAAAACGTATATATGAAGCTGGAAAGAAAAAGAGTGTACATACGCTAGATGCTCCGGTATCAGGAGGGGATATTGGAGCAAAAGAAGGCAGACTTGCTATTATGATTGGTGGAGAGCAAGAAGTATATGAAGTATGTCTCCCTTTGTTTGAAAAACTAGGAGAGAACGTTCAGTTACAAGGGCCAGCGGGAAGTGGACAGCATACAAAGATGTGTAATCAAATTGCAATTGCATCGAATATGATAGGTGTTTGTGAAGCGGTATCGTATGCAAAGAAAGCAGGTTTAGATCCAGAGAAAGTACTACAAAGTATTTCAACTGGAGCAGCTGGTAGTTGGTCATTAAGTAATTTAGCTCCACGTATGTTAAAAGAGGACTTTGCACCAGGATTTTATGTGAAACATTTTATGAAGGATATAAAAATTGCGTTAGATGAAGCTGAAAAGTTAAAGTTACCTGTACCTGGATTAGCTCTAGCAAAAGAGCTATATGATGAATTAATAGAAGAGGGAGAAGAGGATAGTGGCACACAGGTGTTGTATAAGAAATATATAAGGGGGTAATGTGATGAATTTAGAAAAGTTTGACGGGATGATTGATGCTGTACAGCGTGCGACTTGTATGTCAATCAATGATAAGCAACAAGCAGCATTTAAACAAAAGTATGATTTTGAGCCAACATTTGAATATGGACGTGATGAAAGCGGCCATTACGTGATTCGAACATCAAAGAAGATGTTAGAAGAAATGGAATTTTATTTAGCTTTAAAGTATGATCGGGAAGGTATTGACCTTTATATGCATGCTGAAATTGATGGAGTATGTTATGTATCTGTTAGCTACGGAGAAGATGCTCTTCACTTACAAGAACTATTTCAGTTTTTGGAAGATAATAAATAAAAAGTCCTCGTTTGAGGACTTTTTATTTTGTTTAATATATTTTTTAGGAAAATTGGAAGCTAATTTTGATAAAGGCAGGTTGTATTAAGGTAGATGTATTGTGAGGATATAAAAATGTGAGATACAATGTAATGGGATTATAAGCTAGAAGCACGACGAGAGCGTTCGATTGGAAATGGAATGATTTTGGCCATATGATTGCGACTAAATTGCTTTGTACGAGCGTGACGTAATATATATAATGCAAAGAGAATAGCGATAGGTATAGCACCGTACAAACCAAAAAGTAAAGCGCTTACAGAGGATGCGACAAAACCTAACATACCGATTTCTAATTCCTCCATAATTGCCCCGAGAATAGCAGGAATAGCTCCACAAGTAACCCCAAGTATAAGTGCTATAATTAAATTCATGTTCTTCCTCCTCTTTTTGCGGTTTTCTGTTCAATTCATTTTCTATTATTTGTATTATATCATAATTTAAACAGAATTTTCAGAAAAAGTTCGAAAAATGTTCAAAATTTATTGAGAAACATACTTGATAAAATGAAAAATATCATGAGGAACCATTCCCCCTTGATGATGAATCCTCATCCATCAGGAGATATTGCAAGGCGAGAGAAAATAAAAAAGCAGGCTTATTTCATATTCGTGAAATAAGCCTGTTCCATAGGAGGATGTATATATGTAGAGTAAATAAAAGGAAGGAAAAGGGGATCCAATCCCTTTTATTCAACTAACTACCTTAATAAATAGGAACCCAGCCTTCTGTTGTAACGAAAATACGAATAGCTACAACTTGGCGATCATCTTGTAATGTGAAATAATGTCTTGCATTTTCAGGTACAGAAATTAGATCACCAGGCTCAAGTTCAACATCGAAGAAGCGACCATCCTTGCCTTGGATAGCAAAGATACCATGCCCACTGACGATAAAGCGAACTTCATCATCAGTATGATGATGCTCTTGTTTAAAGTTAATTAATAACTCATCGAGGTTAGGTATTGCATTTGAAAGGGAAATAACATCATGTGCTTTATAACCTCGACGTTCTGAAACATCGGTGATTTCGTTAGAAAATACTGTTAAAATTTCTTTTTTGTTTTCATCAGTTAAGGAGTAGTTTTCTTTTAAATGAGTAGGAAGTTTTGAAATATCCCATTTTTCATATAAAACGCCTTCTCCATGTAAAAATTGCTTTACTTCCTGTTCATTTTCAATATGGGTTTTTATTTCATGAATACGAATTTGCGCCATATGAAACGCCTCCTTGAATTGATAATAGTTTTATATGAAATTGGAATAAAAACTCATATGCTTCTAATCTTTTCTTTGCATCAAAGCTGTCTTTTCCCCAAACGGTAATGCCATGGTTGCGAATCAATATAGCTCCAGCATCATCATGAATATGTTTTCGGAAATCTTCTCCTAACGTTGGAATATGAGCGTGATTTTCAATAATTGGAATTTTGATAGTGGCTCCTTCTTCCCATATATTAAGAGCTTTAATGATTTCTTGATTAGAAAATGAGATTTCTTTGTCGTATACGTTTGTAATTACATTGTTATCAATTGTATGGACATGTAAGACACATTCAGCTTCTGTATGATTATAAATATGAGTGTGTAGCAATGTTTCTGCTGAAGGGCGTAAATCGGTTTCTAAAACAGCCTTTCCAGTTTGATCAACTAATAGAAAATCATCAGGTGTTGTTTTCGTTTTATCTCTTCCGCTTGCTGTAATAAGAAAGGTCATTGGAGTGTTACTCACTTTTATTGAAATGTTTCCACTTGTAGCAGGAAACCAGTTGCGATCCGTTAATTCTTTCTTTAATTTACTCAATTCTTCCCATTGACGAAAAAGTTGTCTCATTTTATCACCTCCAACAATTGCTGAACTTCTGTCTGTATGTCATAAAACGTTTCAAATGCTGTATAGGAAATTTGATGTTCTTGGCATTTTGTAATGAGAAAATCACGAGCGAATACTTTATCAGCCAGTTTTGCTGCTTGTAAATCTGTAATCGAATCTCCAATTACAATGTTAAAATCACTGTTTGAACTTAATTGCTGAATTAGCGTTGATTTGCAAAGACCGCAGTTGTTTTTACAATGTTCATCGCAAGGGTGAGGCCAGTTTACTTTAATTGTTTCCCCTGAAAAATCAGTCGTATTGCAATAAATATGGTCTGGGCTGATTAGTCCTTTGAGAAGAGGATAGACGAAAAAATCCATTCCTCCTGATATAATATGAAGTGAAATCTGATTTGTTTGGACAAACTGTGCAAACTCTTGGAATCCAGCCCGAATCACCGCTGTTTCTTTTATAAAAGTAGTGATGTCATCTTGTAAACTTGTAGGTAAAAGAGAAAACAATTCCCCTACACCTTCTTGAATAGAAAGTTCTTGTGATAGAATTTTTTGTTTAATCGTTTTGGCTTCTGGTGGAGCGAATTTTTCCATAATCGCAACGATATTATCATTGTTCGTAATCGTACCATCGAAGTCACAAAAAATTTGAAGACTCATAGTTTCACCCCACGTGATGGATTCCCCCATAATTGCAGTGCAGCATGTAAATCAGTGTTATCTACTTCATGCAATGGTGTTCTTTGCAAAGTGGCATCAATTGCTGCTCGAAATGCTTTTCCACCGCCTTGCGCTCCAGCTGGGTGACCATGAATACCACCACCTGCGTTAATGACAACATCCTTGCCAAAATTACGAAGGATAAACGGAACAAAACCAGGGTGAATACCAGCTGATGGAACAGGAAAGCTTCGTTTTAAAGATTGATCTTTTTTAGTTAGTTTACTTGTAATAAGAAGAGCTTCTTTTTTTTCTAATGCAACACTGCCGTATGGTGATGGAAATAAAGAGAAATCTGCACCAGCATAACGAAGTAGCTTTCCAAGTAGCAATGGATAAGAAAGTCCATATAATTCCGATGAAGCGTATGCGCCGCTTACAGCAGGATGTGCCATAATTGGAATCGATATATCATCATCTTCCGCAAGTGATTGCAATACATCTAATCCATACGAGAATACATTGAACAGAAGAATATCTGCACCAGCTGTGGCGGCACGTTTTGCATTTTCTTTAAGATCATATGTACGTCCTGTTAAATTCACTGCATATAAAGTCTTATGACCATATGTTTCGTATACAGACAGTAACACTTCTTTTCCAGAATGAATTCGTTTTGTGAGCGGTGTTAATGGATTTTCAAACAAAATTTCATCATCTTTTACAATATCTACACCACCAATTGCTTGATCACGGAGCTGTGTTTTTAAATATCCTATATTGCGTCCAAGCATTCCTTTGAAGATGCTCATCAGAAGTGGACGGTCGTGAATTTGTAAGAGATTTCGAATGCCCTCAATGCCAAATTTAGGGCCAGGGAAAAGTTCTTTTAAGTCATCTGAAAATGTTAAATCAATCAGTTTAACTTCGCCATCTAGTGATAATTTTCCAAATGTTGTTGTCAAAATAGCTGGTAAATCAGGGCTGAAATTTAGTGATGGATAATGAATTTTAATGAGTCCACGTGTCGCTTTTTTTCCGAGATACGTATTTACATGCTCTTGTTCTTCTAATTGTTCTACATGAATGACATTGCCTTTATGTTGTTTTAATTGTTCTTGTAATAAGTGTGGTAAATGAGTCCATGAACCAATTGTTAAACCGAGAGCAATTTGTTCTGCTTTTTGGTTTAAATTATGAGAATCATCATGGATTAAATAGGTTGCTGTTATTCCACTCATTTTTATAACCTCCTAGTTAAATAAAAAAACCTCTCAGCTAAGGAGAGGTTTTTTTACAACCAGCTCCTTATCTGTCAGCGTAATGCTGCGAGAATTAGCACCGTGCCTACAATTGTAGATCGGTTGCCGGGTTTCGTCGGGCTCGTCCCTCCACCTGCTCTTGATAAGAAGTATTTAGAAATGTTTGAATTTTTACGATATCTGAATTTTGACAGAGTTTTTTTAGAATGTCAATGGTTTTTTGAAAATTTTTAATTTCTGGATTCTTTGAACAGCTTCTTGTAGTCGCTCTTCTGTATGTAGTAATCCAATACGAACGTAGCCTTCGCCATGTTTGCCGAATCCAACTCCAGGTGCAACTGCTACATGTGCTTGTTCTAGTAATACATCGGCAAACTGTTCAGATGAAAAACCATGGGGAACGGGAAGCCAAGCGAAAAAAGAGCCTTTTGGTGCGACTACATTCCAGCCGATTGATTGACAAGCTGAAATAAGGGCATTTCTTCTAGATTCATAGCGATCAACTAGTTCAGTTACACAAGATTGTGAACTTAATAGTGCCTCACGAGCAGCCTCTTGTACAGCGCCAAAAATGCTGACATACATATGATCTTGCAATAAATTGATTGTTTCAATTACACTTTGGTTACCGATAGCAAAGGCGATGCGCCAACCAGCCATATTAAATGTTTTTGATAATGTATAAACTTCAATGCCAACATCTTTCGCGCCATTTGCTTGTAAGAAGCTAGTTGGCTTGTTACCATCAAAACCAATTGCTCCATAAGCAAAGTCATGAACCACTAAAATATCATTTTCATTTGCAAATGTAATTGTTTCCTCAAAGAACTCTTTTGATGCGACAGCACCAGTTGGATTGTTAGGATAATTTAAAAACATCAATTTCGCTTGTTTGGCAATAGTATCATCGATTTTAGTGTAATCTGGTAAGAAATCATTTTCTGCTAATAACGGCATCGTTTCAAATTTTGCTTTTGCTAAAGCGACACCTGATAAATAGTCAGGATATCCTGGATCGGGTACAAGAATTGGATCGCCAGGATTTGTAAAACAAATCGGTAATTCAACCAGCCCTACTTTTCCGCCAAATAAAACAGCAACTTCTGTTTTAGGGTTTACTTTGACTCCATATTCACGTTCATAGAACGTTGCAACGGCTGTTTTTAAGCTTTCATGTCCGCGAAATGGCGGATATTTATGATGAATTGCTTTTTCTGCTGCACGTTGTAAAGCTGTTACGATATGCGGCGGTGTTGGTTGATCTGGATTGCCTTGCCCTAGATTGATAACATCGTGACCTGCTTCAACTACTTTGTTAACTTTTGCAACAAGTGAAGCGAAAAACTGTGTTGGTAAGGATGTTACAATCTCGGAAGGTTGAAAATGTTTCATACTTTCCACCTCTTTTGAAAGTTGTTACAATTCTAGTGACAAATGATATAACCTTTCCAAGTTTTTGTAAAGAAAAAATAATTGAAAATGGGGCGGATAAAATGAAAGTCGCATGTATTCAAATGGATATTGCTTTTGGTGATGTGAACACAAATATTGAAAATGCAAAGAAAAAAATAGGAGAAGCGATGCAAAGAAAACCAGACGTTATTGTATTACCAGAACTTTGGACGACTGGTTATGATTTAAAACGACTTCCTGAAATTGCAGATGAAGGAGGAATACAAACGAAAGAACTTCTATCAGAATGGGCGAAGCAATTTGCGGTGAATATTGTTGGGGGTTCTGTTGCAAAGCAAACAAAACAAGGTGTTACGAATACGATGTATGTTGTGAATCGCGAAGGTGAAGTGCAAAATGAATATAGTAAAGTACATTTGTTCCAGTTAATGGACGAACATAAGTATTTAATAGCTGGTGATGGAACCGGTGAGTTCACGTTAGATGATGTGCAGTGCGGGGGGACAATTTGTTACGATATTCGTTTTCCAGAATGGATGCGTGTTCATACTGTAAGAGGGGCAAATGTATTATTCGTTGTAGCAGAATGGCCGCTTGTTCGCTTAGCACATTGGCGTTTACTTCTTCAAGCGAGAGCGGTAGAAAATCAATGTTATGTGGTTGCATGTAATAGAGCAGGAGAGGATCCGGATAATATGTTTGCTGGACATTCTCTTATTGTTGATCCATGGGGAGAAATTGTAGTAGAAGCAGGAGAAGAAGAATCTATTTTACATGGGAAGCTAAATTTAGAAAAAGTTAAGGAAGTACGTAAGGGAATTCCTGTCTTTACTGATCGACGTCCAGAATTATATAAATAAAAAATATTGACAAATGATTTTTATTCTTGTTATAGTCTGTAGCAGAAAGTTAAAAATTCAAATAAATTATGCAACTCTTATCAAGAGCAGGTGGAGGGATTTGGCCCGATGAAACCCAGCAACCGACCGTAATACCATTGTGAGATGGGGCGTTTATGCGCCAAAAAGGCACGGTGCTAATTCCAGCAGAAAGGATAGCTTTCTGACAGATAAGAGGGGAGAAGCTGAACTTCAAACCTCTTTCTTCATGGAAAGAGGTTTTTCTTATGATGAAAAACCTCTGAATTAAAAAAGGGGGATAAGAAAATGGGATATCGTTCATTAACAGAAGAAACAGCAGTTCAATATGTAAAAGAGCATGGATACTTTGAGAAAAAGGCAAAGGTAACTTGTCATGAAATAGGAGATGGAAATTTAAATTATGTATTTAGGCTCCATGATGGAGAACGCGGTATTATCGTAAAACAGGCTCTTCCATATGCAAAAGTCGTTGGAGAAAGCTGGCCACTTTCGTTAAGTAGAGCCACAATTGAAAGTCAAGCATTACAAGTTTTTGCAAAATATGTACCAGAATACGTTCCGAAAGTATATGGTCATGATGAAGAGTTAGCTGTGACAGTAATGGAAGATTTGTCAACTCTTACAATTACTCGTAAAGGATTGAGTGAAGGGGAAGACTATCCGCTTTTATCTCAGCATATTGGACGTTTTTTAGCACATGTTTTGTTCTATACGTCAGATTTTGGCCTACCAGCAGAAGAGAAAAGGGTGTTAGACGGAAAGTTTGTAAATCCTGATCTTTGTAAAATTACAGAAGATCTTGTGTTTACAGATCCGTTTGGAAACTATGAAACAAACGATTATGAGAAAGAATTGCAACCTGTCTTAGATGAACTTTGGTGTGATAAGAAATTAAAATTACAGGTAGCGCAGTATAAATATAAATTTTTAACTAGAAAAGAAGCGTTAATTCATGGTGATTTACATACAGGTAGTATTTTTTCATCACCTTCTGAAACGAAGGTGATTGATCCGGAGTTTGCAACATTTGGACCGCTTGGATTTGACCTTGGTCAATTTATTGCAAATTTATTGTTGAATGCACTATCAAGAGAAGAAGAGAAACGAAATATTTTATTCTATCATATTGAAAAAACATGGAGTAATTTTGTAGAAGTATTTACAAAGCTATGGGTACTAGAAGGGGTAGAACCATATACAAAGGAGAAACGATGGCTTGCGATTGTACTACAAAATATTTTTGCTGATGCAGTTGGATTTGCTGGTTGTGAAATCATTCGTCGAACAATTGGATTAGCGCATGTAGTAGATTTAGATGGAATTAAGGATAAGAATAGAAGAATTCAAGCTAAAAAGCATGCATTATATTTAGGTCGAGAGTTATTATTACATGAAACGACAGGTGCGAATGCTAGATTGTTCCAAACGTTATTTCAAGATAGTGTTTTGGGAGGGGTAAAAGCATGAACACAACAGTTGCCGTTCCGCGTTCTATAAGTTGGAAAGGAGATTCTATTGCATTATTAAATCAAACGCGGTTACCGCATGTTGTAGAATATAAAACGTTGAACACTATTGAAGATGTGTGGAAAAGTATTGTTATGTTAGAAGTGCGCGGGGCACCTGCAATTGGTATTACAGTTGCTTTTGGATTAGCACTTGCAGTAAAAAAATATAATGTTACGAATATCACTGAATTTGAAAAAAAGTTTAAAAGTGATTGTAATTATTTAGCAACTTCACGTCCGACAGCTGTTAATTTATTTTGGGCAATTGATCGCATGTCAGCTTCTATTAAGCAAGCAACAACAATAAAAGAAGCAAGAAAAATATTAGAAGAGGAAGCACTTAAAATTCAGCAAGAAGATGAAAATATATGTCGTAGTATTGGAGAGCATGCTTTAACTAGGTTTAAAGATGGTGACCATATTTTAACGATTTGTAACGCCGGAAGTATTGCTACTGCTCGTTATGGAACAGCGTTAGCTCCATTTTATATTGGAAAAGAGCGTGGGGTGAATTTACGAGCTTATGCATGTGAAACAAGACCTGTTTTGCAAGGAGCACGTCTTACTACATGGGAATTGCAACAAGCTGGTGTTGATGTAACGCTCATTACGGACAATATGGCGGCACATGCTATTCGAACAAAAAATATTTCTGTTATTATTGTAGGAGCAGATCGAATTGTCGCAAATGGTGATACAGCAAATAAAATAGGAACCTTGAATTTAGCTATACTAGCAAAATATTTTCATATTCCTTTCTACGTTGCTGCTCCACTTTCTACATTTGATATTACGAAAAAAACTGGTGCTGAAATTGTAATTGAAGAACGAGATGAGACTGAAGTTACAAAGATTTTTGGAAAACAAATTTCTCCCGAGGGAGTCGGTGTTTATAATCCTGCATTTGATGTAACTCCTCATGATCTAATTACTGGAATTATTACTGAAAAAGGAATTCTACAAGGAGATTATGCCGTAGAGATTGCTTCATTATTTGAGAAAACAAGCTATATAAATACGCATTGAAAGACCGACATAAAGCCATTCCTTTAAGGTGGAAGAGAGCATCCGCCTATGGGTAGGGCGGTCAATGCCTTTTTTAGCCCCATGCCATATGAAAATAGAAGGAGAAAATGAGTGGAGAACTTCTTTTGTTTTCATAACTGCGACTTATATGTCGGAAAATTAAAAGGGATATATATAATATACAGTAGCTTGTTTTTTTATTGCCCAATTTCCTTTCTTTTGCTTATTTATTTAAAAGAAAGGAGGGGAAATAGATGGGGGAATGGATATCTATGATCGGTAATGTTGGATTTCCAATTGTTGTGACATTATATTTACTGCATCGTATTGAAAGTAAATTAGATGGTGTAATTGTTGCAATTGAGAAATTACCACAACAGATGACAAGGTATGAAGCTCCGCACGAAACAAAATGACAAAAGGCTTTGCTCTCAATGAGCAAAGCCTTTTGTAACAAAGATTATTGCGTCGTATAACCCCCATCAATAACAACTGCTTGGCCGGTTATTCCTTTTGCTTTTTTACTTGCTAAAAATAAAGCATAATCGGCAATTTCCTGAACAGCTAGCAATCGTTTTTGAGGTACGAGGGGATAGATGACATCCTCTAATACTCTTTCTAGTGGAACGTTTCGTGTTGTCGCTAAATCTTGGAGTTGATTCCTGACAAGAGGCGTATCAACATAGCCTGGGCAAAGAGCATTTACAGTAATGCCGTGTACAGCTCCTTCTAAGGCAGCAACTTTTGTTAAACCAATCACACCGTGTTTGGCACTATTATAGGCAGCCTTTCCAGCAAATCCGACAAGACCGTTAATAGATGCAATATTAATAATTCGTCCATACTTTTGTTTTTTCATAATTGGAAACGCATGTTTTATTGCAATGAACGGCGCAATTTGCATGATTTGAATAAGAAGTTCAAACTTATCGGTTGGAAATTCTTCAATTGGTGAGACGTGTTGCATACCAGCATTATTTATTAACACATCAAGTGAGCCGAAATTAGTAATAGTTTCAGAAATAGCTTCTGATATTTCTTGCTCAGATGTAACATCACATCTTAGACCGATTGCCTCATATCCTTCCTTGCGCAACTGTTCGGCAGCTTCCTTTGCACGATCTTCAAGGCGATCACTAATGACCACTTGTGCTCCTTCTTTTGCAAATGCATTTCCCATTTCATAACCAATACCACTTGCAGCACCTGTTAAAAAGACAACACGATTTGTAACCACAATGAAAAACACCCCTTTATATAGAATTTATCTTATTGCTCTATTTAGAGGAGGTGTAACGAAAATCCTGCAAAGATTTTGGGAAAAATGTGGTTATCTATCTTGCATAACAAGATAGAGGGAGGATTTGGATCATGTCGACAAGTCAAATGCTGAAAGGGATTTTAGAAGGAGGTCTTCTTGCCATTATTTCTGAAGGCGAAATATATGGCTATGAAATGAGTGAAAAGCTAGCCAAGTATGGTTTCACAATGACAAGTGAAGGAAGTATTTATCCGTTATTAATATGGATGCAAAAGGCAGGGCTAATAACAAGTACAATGAAGGAATCTCCATCTGGTCCAAAGCGAAAATATTATATATTAACATAAAAAGGTGAAGATACACTGGATGAATTTATGGATCGCTGGGAAGCGATGCAAAGTAGTGTAGGGCGTTTGCTGAAAGGAAAGGGGAGGCGCGGCGGCAAAGGTTATCAAAGAAAGTGATATTGAGAGTTTTTTAGAAGATGCAGAACTACACTTAATTGAAGGTGAGAATGATGGGAAAAGTATAGAGGATATTTTTGGAAGCTCACCGAAAGTATATGTAAATGAGCTTGTTCGGGTAATGGAAAAAGATCGAAGAGAGAGCTGGAAACAAATCGGATATACAGTGATGAATATTGTTGTATTTTGGGTTATTGCTTCCATTTTAATTGTAAATGATAACGGGCCATTACAGATTTCATTCGTTCAATGTATTGGGTATGGCATGAATGATCGCACTTGTAGCACCTAATATAGCTTCCCGTAAAATGGCTTTTCGGATAGGGTTTATAAAATTAGCTATTTTATTTGTTCTTGTAATGATTCATACAAAATTAGAGACAAGAAAAGTGAATATATAGGATCGCCTTTTCTTTGTGGCCGGTATTGGGCATATAGACTGGAATATTTTATTTTAAACAGTAACGAATGGGTTACTGTTTTTCTTTGTGTAATAAAGAACTTTGTAAAGATAATGCTCGCTGTTCTTTTGTTAATAAAGAATCAATGTGTACTTGATCAGGACGAGGTACAATTGGATACATGAGGTTTGTGGAAGAAGGGTGATGTTCAGAGCCGGTTTGCGAGTGAGGGTCAGCATGTGTAAGTTTCCCTTCTATACGTCGTGTGAATAAAATATGACCAATTTCATGAGCAAGCGTATATATATTTTTCATAGGAGAAGCGGCGTTAGTAAGGATGATATAACCTGTGAGGATTTGGTTTATAACGAATGAATAGGCACATGCAATTACGGATTGCTCTTTAAAATAATTGCTTCCAATATAACAAATATAAATGTCACAATTTGGAATTTGTGATGAGCAAGTGTTAAAAAAAGAAGAAACTTTTGGTTGGATTTGGATAGAATCAATATAACTAATTTCACCATCGTGAAATCTAAATGATTCATTTAGTATAATAACGTCTTTAATTTGAAATGAAATTGGCTGCCATATTGATTCGGCGACTGCTAAGTCTTTTGCAATACGGTCGTCTGTAATATCGGAGCCTGGAGTAATGCAAATACATATATTTACGTATGGATCCATTAGAAACACCTCAAATGGAAAACAGTCTATTGCTATACTGTATGTGACGGGAAAGTACTATGTATGGATATAAACCCTATAAAGGGATGTATTTTAATAAATTGAAAAAATCCAATATTTATATAAATTGAGAGAAGGTACATTGGTGTAATTTGTTTATTGATAGCTGTTTTTTTGACTGACAAGCAAAATATAGATTAATGCAGAACGGAATATAAGAATGAGTAAAAGAAGTCGAAAAATATTCATAGTTTAATTACATTATATGTTATTTATTCTGCTATAGTAAAAGAAAAGGGGGAGAATGTATGTATACATTAAAAATTGTATCAGACCGAGAAGCTGTTTACCAGTTTGCAAGTTATGTAAAGGTGGTTCAAGGGGTGAAGGGTGTATATGTGGAAGTTGGAGAGTCTTTATATGAACATCCACTTATGAAATTTTATGTACAGGTAACGATTGAAGAGACATATGAGCAGCAAAAAACATTACAAGAAATCGCTCGGTTAGTAGAATTAGGGCGCTTTACATACGTTCATTATCGAAATGAAGAGATTGAAAAAGCATTTGAAGCAGTTAAATATGAAAGTTTTCGAAAATAAATGTAATGAAAAGGGAGCGAATGCTTCCTTTTTTTGTTAGTAGGAATATTTTTTCACATCACACAAAAAAATAAGGAATTTTGCTATGATAAGGAAGGAGAGGAAAGGAGAGTTTATATAATGGGGTATATTGAAGAATTACGAAAATCAGTCGGTACAAGGCCGCTCATTCTTGTAGGAGCAGCTGTGATTATTTTAAACGAAAAACAAGAGGTATTGCTTCAATATCGTTCGGATACATATGATTGGGGTGTACCAGGTGGCGCGATGGAACTAGGAGAAACGACGGAAGAAACGGCTCGACGAGAGCTATTTGAAGAAACTGGGTTAGAAGCGAAGATGTTGCAGTTTCTTGGTGTTCTTTCTGGGAAAGATGTATATTATCGTTATCCAAATGGGGATGAAATTTATAATGTGATTCATCTATATCAAGCACATTATGTGAGCGGAGAAATAAAGCTTGATGAAGAAGGGTTGGACCTTCGATATTTTCCTGCTGAAAAGTTGCCAAATTTAAATAAAACAACAGAGAAAATTTTACAAAAATTTTTATATGCACTAACAGAATAGGAGGGAATATTCCTCCTATTTTTATTATATTAAATATTTTGATTTTTTCGGTATATTTGTAGTATGATAAATGCAGATATACATCTTATGTTATACCATCCAAAAACTTACTAGGGTACATAAGAGAGGGGCAAGTGCAAGATGCATAATGTTGTCATTACAGCTGCAGTTCGTTCACCAATTGGAACTTTTGGAGGAGCATTAAAAAATGTAACACCAGTGGAATTAGCTGTTCCTGTACTTCAGGAAGCTGTAAAAAGAGGCGGAGTGGAACCACATGAAGTTGATGAAGTGATTTTAGGTCATTGTATTCAAAGAACAGATGAGGCGAATACAGCCCGAACAGCTGCATTAGCAGCAGGATTTCCAGATACAGTTACAGGTTATACGATCCAGCGCCAATGTTCTTCAGGTATGCAAGCGATTATGTCAGCGGCAATGCAAATACAATTAGGCGTAAGTGAAGTTGTTGTTGCAGGTGGAGTAGAAGCGATGAGCTCAAGCCCTTATGCATTGAAACAGCACCGCTGGGGACAACGTCTTCAGCACGGAGAAATTCGTGATACGGTGTGGGAAGTTTTAGAAGATCCGTTGCATCATATTATGATGGGCGAAACAGCGGAAAATTTAGTTGAACAATATGAGATTACAAGGGAGGAACAAGATGAAGTTGCGCTGCGTAGCCATCAATTAGCGCTTCAGGCAATTGAATCAGGCTATTTTGATGAGCAAATTGTTCCTATTACAATAAAAGAGCGTAGAAAAGAAGTAGTATTTTTAAAAGATGAACATCCACGTGCAGATATTACAGCAGAAAAATTGGCGGGGCTAAAGCCAGCATTTCGTAAAGGTGGATCAGTAACTGCAGGGAATTCCTCGGGTATTAATGATGGAAGTGCAGTTTTAGTATTAATGAGTGAAGAAAAGGCTAAGGAGAAAGGCTTACAACCATTAGCTAGAATTGTTGGTTATTCTGTAGCTGGGGTAGATCCGAAGATTATGGGGATTGGTCCAGCACCAGCAATTCGTAAAGGTTTAGAGAAAGTAAATTGGTCATTAGAAGATGCTGATTTATTGGAAATCAATGAAGCCTTTGCTGCACAATACTTAGCGGTTGAGAAGGAACTTGGCTTAAATCGTGAGAAAGTAAATGTCAACGGAAGTGGTGTTGGACTTGGACATCCAATTGGTTGCACAGGTGCACGTATTACGGTAAGTTTAATTCACGAATTAAAAAGACGAGGTTTAGAAAAAGGAATTGCATCTCTTTGTGTCGGTGGTGGCATTGGAGTAGCGTTATTTATAGAAGCACTATAAAAAAGAAGGAGCAGCGAGCTGCTCCTTCTTTTTTTGGGTATCAACGAGTAATATTACCTTTTTCTTTATGATTGGAACAAATGATGAAACAAGCGATCCCGATTCTCGAAAAAGAGTTTCATCGTTTGATAATGCTCAGTTTCCTCTAGGATTGCTTCTGTGATTCCTTCTTGTGAGAAAGAATATATATTGGACTCTGGATAAGCCATCAAAATAGGAGAGTGAGTTGCGATAATGAATTGTGATCCTTGCTCTGCTAATTCACGCATACGAATGAGCATAGAAAGCTGCCTCATTGGAGATAAAGCTGCTTCAGGCTCGTCTAAAATATATAAGCTTTGTCCTGTAAAACGGTTCATAAATAAAGAAAAAAATGATTCACCATGTGATTGATTGTGTAAGGAAATACCACCATATGAATCAATAACCTTACCTCCCAAAAATTGTTCAGAATCAATTTCATCGATATAAGAAGCAACATTATAAAATGATTCTGCTCGCAGAAAGAATCCGTCTTTTGGTGTCGCGACGCTTTTTGCTACGCGAATATATTTGTGTAAAGATGAATGCGAATCATGTGTAGCAAAACGGAAATTTTTTGTTCCACCTTCCGCATTAAATCCTAAAGCGATGGCGAGGGCTTCTAACAATGTAGACTTCCCAGTTCCATTTTCTCCAATTATAAATGTTACATTTGGATGGAAGTCTAGTGATTGTAATGTTCGGATAGCGGGTAAGCAATATGGATACACGGAAAAATTAGGGATATGTTCTTT
Organism: Bacillus pseudomycoides DSM 12442; assembly: GCF_000161455.1. Taxonomy (GTDB): domain Bacteria; phylum Bacillota; class Bacilli; order Bacillales; family Bacillaceae_G; genus Bacillus_A; species Bacillus_A pseudomycoides. The sequence continues at coordinate 3,376,913 of NZ_CM000745.1, read as the reverse complement.
TTGTAAGGAGACGTTCTTTAGAAAGGCTGTACGCTCATTCAAAATATATACCTCAATTCGTTGAAGATTTTGTTTCTAATATAGCAGCAAGTACAAGGATCAGGCAACTTGCAAAGCCGAGAAACCTAGTCCTTCCCAGCCATAGGTGTGTCTCTTTATAATAAAAATCAGTATAGTAGCTATAAAAACTAGTAGATTTGGAATATACTTTACTATTTTTATATATTTCCATAGAAAAAAGCCTATATACGTGGTTATAAAAAGTTCTAATAGAATAAGGAGAAAGACAAACATTAGGGACAAAATGATATCACTTCCATTTCCTAAATATTACATTTGGATTGTATCATGTAAGTTGTGGATATTCCAATGTCAAAATAAGTGTTGCATATCAAGAATCGATATCGTTATGATAGAGGGTGTCTTACATAGAAATATTTTTTTGGTTTCAGAAGGGAGTAACATATGCCGTTTACATTTGCGCATCCTGCTGCTGTCATTCCTTTTTGCAAGAAACAACGATATGTTTCAGTAACAGCGCTAGTATTAGGAAGTATGGTACCCGATTTTGAATATTTTTTGCATTTTCGACCATATGGTGTCATTGGACATACATTTAGGGTTCTTTTATTTGAACTTACCGCTCGTTTTCAGTCTACTATCGTTATGTAGCATCTATTCCATGGAGGCTTACTTCAGGGAAAGAAATTTTTGTTTTTCTCTATTCTGCATTATTCGGTATGCTTACACATTTCGTTTGGGATGCTTTTACCCATAAGATGGGTTATTTTGTTATGAATTTACCATCTCTACAACAACATATATATTCCATGCCGATATATAAATTCATGCAGCACGGGAGTACATGTCTTGTTTTTTTGCTGCTTATATATGTTCTATAGAAACATCGAGATTTTCAAATAAAAGTAGATATAGTTTCAGCAAGAGAGAAAAGGAAATATTGGGGATGGACGATGATTACGGCGTTAGTAGTGTTTACTATGCACGCGTTGCTAGACCCCTATTTTCAAATTTTACAAATAGGGAGTATAATAGTTTCTGGATTTACAAGTGTTTTTTGTGGTCTATTCATTGTTTCCGCAATATACGAAACAAGAGAAGAATCGAGTTAGTATGAATGAGAGTGTTAGGAGTAAGATGATGAAAGTATGGAAAAGTATTTGTATTTTATGTAGTTCTATCGTTTTGTTTAGCGGTTGTTTTCAAAAGGAAGAAAAAAAAGAAGTAAAGAAAGAATCTATTCCAGAAACAACTGAATACGGTGGCAAGGAATTAAAGAAAGTTGGACAGGTTGTAAAAGAAAAAGGATGGGGAACATTTAAATTAGAGAGGTTAAAACATGTTAATCAAACGTTTGAAGTAGCTCCAATGAAAATTCATGTACAAGATGTAAAGGTTATTGCATTATCACAAATGAGTCAAGATGCAAAAGATACATTGAAAGTATATACAGCATTAAGTCCAGAAGAAGTGCAGCGTAGACTTGGAGACAAAGTCAATCGAGAAGATGCTGAGTTGTACGCTTCGTTAAGTGGAAAAGACATTGGAGATAAAGTGCGTTATGTTGAAATTACATATAAGGTAGAAAATAGTGGAGATAAAGACATGCAGTTTTTCTCTATGAATGATATTACTATTAATGAAACGCAGCACTTTAATGTCCCAAAACAAAACTTTTTATATGAAGAGGATACGCTTGTAGGTACAAAAAGTGTTACAAGAGAAGAGTATAAACCAGGTGAGACGAGGGAAGGGATAATTGGATTAATACTCGAGGATGAGAAAAAAGAGATTACTCAAATCTCATTTACAACAGATGTTCTTGCAACGGGTGATACACATGAAACGGTTACAGAACCGCAAACATTTAACATCTCACTGTCTAAGTGAGATGTTTTTTGTATAGAAAAAGAACAGGAAATTTGTCAAATCAAAGCGAATGTATTATAAAGTGCAAAGGGGGAAGAAAAATGGAAAAAAGATGTTACGAATGCGGTAGTAAGGAGATAGAAAAAGCAACGATAGCACCAGACCAAAAAGGTTATCTTACTTTATTTGCACAAGCAGTCGCAGTGGTAGAAAGTTGTAAAAAATGCGGTACTGTTATCGCGATAACAGGGGAACATCCAAGCTATAAAAATCAGCAAATGGACTGAAAAAAATATACTATTTTTGGTTCTTGAAATAAACAGCCGTTATTAGGCGTTTACTGACCGTTTGTTTTGCTCATTTAAATAGGTTTCTACGGTTTGTAATTGTTCAGAAATTCGAAATGCTTCTTTTTGTTCCTGAAATTGTTTTTCATTATAAGGACCAAAACGACGATTGTTGTTCATATCAATAATCCAGTAATGTTCGCTTCGTTTATTTGTAATACTAGATTCTGGGTTATTGGGATCGGATTTTTCTTCAATTTGTTTTGCAATAATATATATATCGTCCCATGCAATTTCTACAATTTTAGCTGGGACATATTGTGTAGCATATACAGCGTCTGGTTTTGGAAAAAGTTCAAATGCATTTCCGGAAGTATTTATTAGTTCATATTCTTCATTGATGGTGTAAGCTGAATGGCTAGAGTTTGCTGTGCAACCAGTCAAAAGTATAATGGCAATTACGGTCATCAATCGCTTCAATATGAGACCCTCCTTATAAAATGCTTGTGGTAAACATATTGTACAAGAAAAGGAAAAGAAACGCCAATATATGAGTTGTTTACAATGGTTTTTAGAAATGGTACGATGAGACAGGTAAAGAAGGATACAAAGGAGTCGACATAAAATGAAGTTAAAGATGCATCGTCCAGCGGTAGTAATGAATCGCATAGGTGCTTCCATTATCGATATGTTTTTAATCTCGGTTATGTACGGTGCTGTTGTGGCAGTTGTAACGAGGAATTATGGGGCCATTTTCAATCGTTTTAATATAAGCTTAGGTGATTATCGATATGATCTTGCGCTTGTTTTTATATTAATGGCTATCTATTTTATTTTTGTTCCATTTATATGGAATGGCTGTACAATTGGTAAAAAAATAACCCGAACAAGACTTGTATCATTAACAAGTGAAAAGTTAACAATTCAAACGCTAACAGTACGGTTCTTTGTATTGTTATTACCAAACATATTGTTGCTTGGAATTCCATCTATCTGTAACGTATATATGATGTTGTTCCGTCACGATAATTGTGGGTTCCATGACTTAATTATGAAAACGAAAGTGATGAGTCTCGTTTAAAGAATACTAGGATAGAATGATAAAGAGTTATATTTAGGACGTATTAAAAAATATATGTACCCTTAAATTTTTACGAAATTCGATAAATTTAATTCGTATAATGGAGTTCATATAGGGCGGACATCTCCTATAGAGTACCCTTCATATTGATGCAGGATGTGTTAAAAAGCAAGCAATAGTAAACTTTTTAACACATCCTATTTTTTTGTTGTATTAGACTGAAAATTAGGAAAATGATATGATAAATGAAACAGATGTGTTGTATAACAAGGGGGAGATCGAAATGATAGAAAGTAACTTAATTTTTTGGGGTACTTATTTTTATCGGTCTAGCTTTTGATAAATACAATAGTAAGAAAAAAGAGAAAACAGATAAGTGAGCGATTACAAAAAAAGGAATATGGGCTTTTTCTGCTTGTAGAGCTACGGGCGAAAGGGGTATACTGAGTGACGGTAAGACTTACAGAAGGGGTAATGACGATGAAGCTTGCAGGAAAAGTTGCCGTTGTAACTGGCGGTGGCATCGGTATTGGACGTAGTACGGCTCTTTTGTTGGCAGAACAAGGTGCAAAAGTAATTGTGACGGATATTGATCAGGAAAATGGACAAGCAACAGCGGAGGAAATCGTAGATTTAGGTGGTGAAGCCCTTTTTGTTACTCATGATATGGCGAAACAAGGAGATTGGAAACGTGTCATTGGAGTTGCTATTGACGCTTATAATCGTATTGATATGCTCTTTAATAATGCGGGTTTATATAAAATAGATTCTATTTTTTTACGTCAACAAGAGAACGATTCCAATGTACTTTGTATTAATGACGTTTGGATAGAACTAAAACAATTGACGGCATCTTTTATGAAACATCAAGAAGAAGTAATGCTAACTGATTTACCTATTTTCGGTATTATTAGTACAAAAGAACAGTCATTTCATACAGTAGGAACCCTAGTATAATAGTAGAAAACCGCCCGAAATACATATGTGGACGGTTTTTTTGTATCTGTATGACGTAAAGAAAAGTGGTGCTTTATCGAATACGTTTTTCTGTTGTACTATCAAAGAAATGTGCCTTATTCATATCGAATGCAAGTTTGATTTGATCACCATGTGTAAAGGTATGTCTTGCATCCAGACGGGCTGCAAAATCTTGATTTCCAAGTTTCATATATAAAATAGATTCTGCACCTAATAGTTCAGCAACTTCAATTTGAGTTGTAAATGTTGTACCTTGTGAAGCCTCTAAAAATAAAAGTTCGTCATGGATATCTTCTGGACGTATCCCCAATACAATTTCTTGATTCACATAACCTTGTTCGCGTAATAATTTCATTTTGCCTTCAGATACTTTGATTTTTACCTTATCATCTATAACAAAGTATTGTTCTGTTAATTTACCATGGAAGAAATTCATTGCAGGTGAGCCAATAAATCCACCAACAAAAATATTTTCCGGTGTTTCATATACTTCTTTTGGTGAACCGATTTGTTGAATCTTTCCATCTTTCATAACGACAAGGCGTGAAGCCATTGTCATCGCTTCTGTTTGATCATGTGTTACATAAATTGTTGTTGTCCCAAGTCTTTGATGCAGTTTAGAAATTTCTGAGCGCATCGCTACACGTAATTTTGCATCTAAATTTGATAATGGCTCGTCCATTAAGAAAATTTTTGCGTCACGAACGATAGCACGACCTAACGCAACACGTTGGCGTTGTCCACCAGATAATGCTTTTGGTTTTCGATTTAAATATTCCGAAAGTCCTAGAATTTGTGCCGCATCCTGTACGCGGCGGTCAATTTCGTCTTTTGGGATTTTACGAAGTTTTAATCCAAATGCCATGTTGTCATAAACGCTCATATGTGGATAGAGTGCATAGTTTTGAAAAACCATTGCAATATCGCGATCTTTTGGAGGAACATCATTCATTACCTTACCATCAATAGAAAATTCCCCTTTTGAAATGTCTTCAAGTCCAGCTACCATTCGTAATGTTGTCGATTTTCCACAGCCAGATGGACCAACGAAAACGATAAACTCTTTATCTTGAATATGTAAATTGAAGTCTGTTACTGCTGTTACGTTATTATCATAAATTTTATAAATATTTTCTAACTTTAGTTCTGCCATGACTTTTCCTCCTAGAAAAATTATGCAAACGTTTTCTTTGAGTTCATTATAAACGAATGTATTTAAAAAATAAATAAAAATGATACAAAAAAATAAAACGTTTTCATAAAAGGGGGGGATATTTAATAAATAAAGCCTCTTCTCTGTGAAAATTGGTTAAATTAAAATAGAAAAATGTAAGCGCTATTTTCATTTGTTTTAAAATCTGTTATCATTCATTAATGAAAACGTTTGCGCCTGGATTTTTCGATTTAAAAATGAAATGAGGTAGCATGATGGAAAAACAATGGTGGAAAGAAAGTGTTGTATATCAAATTTATCCACGTAGCTTTATGGATAGTAATGGTGATGGAATTGGTGACCTTCGCGGAATCATTTCAAAGCTTGATTATTTACAAAACTTAGGTATAGATGTAATTTGGTTATCACCAGTCTATGAATCTCCCAATGATGATAATGGCTATGATATTAGTGATTATCGTAATATTATGGATGAGTTTGGAACAATGAACGATTGGGACGAATTATTAAGTGAAATGCATCAACGTGATATGAAATTAATGATGGATTTAGTTGTTAACCATACTTCTGATGAACATAATTGGTTCATCGAATCTCGTAAGTCAAAAGATAACCCGTATCGAGATTACTATATTTGGCGTCCTGGGAAAGATGGAAAAGAGCCAAATAACTGGGAAGCGGCTTTTAGTGGACCTGCTTGGCAGTATGATGAAGCGACAGATGAATATTATTTACATTTATTCTCTAAAAAGCAACCAGATTTAAACTGGGATAATGAAATAGTGCGAAAAGATGTTTATGAGATGATGGAGTTTTGGCTTGAAAAAGGAATCGATGGTTTTCGTATGGATGTGATTAATTTTATTTCTAAAACAGAGGGATTACCAACTGTGAAAACGGAGAAAGAAGGTTATGTATCAGGCCATCAATACTTTATGAATGGACCAAATATTCATGCATACTTACATGAAATGAATCAGAAAGTATTGTCGAAATACGATATTATGACTGTTGGTGAAATGCCGGGTGTAACAACAGAGGAGGCTAAACTGTATACAGCTGAAGAACGTCAAGAATTACAAATGGTATTTCAGTTTGAACATATGGATTTAGATTCTGGAAAAGGGGGAAAATGGGACGTAAAGCCATGCTCACTCTTAACGTTAAAGCGTAATTTAACAAAATGGCAGAAAGCGTTGGAACAAACAGGATGGAATAGTTTGTATTGGAACAATCATGACCAGCCCCGTGTTGTCTCACGCTTTGGTAACGATAAAACATACCGCATAGAATCAGCGAAAATGTTAGCGACGGTACTTCATATGATGAAAGGTACTCCTTATATTTACCAAGGAGAAGAAATTGGGATGACAAATGTTCACTTTGATTCGATTGATGAGTACCGAGATATTGAAACGCTGAATATGTACCGTGAAAAAGTAATAGAGCGTGGTGAAGATGAAGAAAAAGTAATGCAATCGATTTATATAAAAGGGCGAGATAATGCTAGAACACCAATGCAATGGGATGATGGAAAGCACGCGGGATTTACAGCTGGAGAACCATGGATTGCATTAAATTCTAATTATAAAGAAATTAATGTGACACAAGCGTTGCAGGATAAAAATTCTATTTTTTATTACTATAAAAAATTAATTGAACTTCGTAAAAAACATGAAATCATTGTGTATGGAACATATGATTTAATTTTTGAAGAACATCCATCTGTTTTTGCCTATATGCGGACATGGAAAGATGAGAAAGTACTTGTCATTGCGAACTTTACTGAGAATGAGTGTGTATTTGAAATACCAGAAGAGGTAAATTATAATAGTTCAGAATTATTGATACACAATTATGATGTGCAAAATGAAACAATTAAGAGTATCGATTTACAGCCATATGAAGCGAGGGTATACAAGTTAAAATAATGAAAAGCCTTGGGTCAGAAATGACACAAGGCTTTTATATTTTACCACTTCAAAATTGAAAATCCATATGGTGGAAGTGTAACCTGTAATGAGTCTGTTTCTGCTGAAAATTCTTCGTTTGTATATAAATTTACAATTTTTTTACCGGCGATATCAAAAGGTATAGGAGCTGAAATTTCTTGGTTTGTTGGATTTAAAACAAAAAATATCGTTTCTTCTCCGTATGTTTTCGTATAAGAAATGTAACCTTGTTCATCGTTTGCTTCAATACATTGGAATAATCCATGTCCACCAAATGCTTTATATTGTCTTCGTAATGAAATTAATCTTTGTATATGCTTAAATAATACTGTATCTTGCTTATCTTCATCCCAGACCATACATTTCCGGCACCCAGGATCCATTCCGCCATCCATACCGATTTCATCACCGTAATAAACGCATGGTGAACCGATGAAAGAAAGGTGGAATACATAAAGTAGTTTTACTTTATTTTTATTTCCTTTACAGGTTGTTAAAATTCTCGGTGTATCATGACTGTCTAATAGATGAAAAGCAGCTTCGTTTACATTCATGGAATAGGAGTGAAGAGAAGCTGTAATTTGTTCCATAAATTCACTTGCCCCAATTGTTTCGTTTGCAAAGTAAGAATGCAGAGCATTTGTAACAGGATAGCTCATGACGGCATCGAATTGATCACCTTGTAACCATGGCTGAGCATCATGCCAAATCTCTCCTAAAATATAGACTTCAGGGTTAATTGCTTTTATTTCACTACGGAATTCTCTCCAAAAGCTATGATCAACTTCGTTTGCTACATCGAGGCGCCAGCCATCAATGTGAAACTCTCGTACCCAATAACGCCCTACTTTGAGTAAGTATTCTTTTACATCTGGATGGGCTGTATTTAATTTAGGCATATATGGTGTAAAGGCGAAGGTATCGTAGTTCGGAAGTGGCTCTGTTACAATTGGAAATTCGTGAATATGAAACCAGTTGGTATAGCGAGATTGCTTTCCTTTTTTGAGAACATCTTGAAATTTATCAAAGAAATATCCGCTATGATTAAAAACGGCATCTAGCATTACTTTTATACCTCGCTTGTGGCAGGCGTTAACAAGTTTTTTAAAAGTTTCCTTCGTCCCAAATTGCGGATCGATTTCCATGTAATCAATTGTGTCATATTTGTGATTAGAGTGTGCTGTAAAGATTGGAGTGAAGTAAATTCCGGAAATACCAAGTTTTACAAGGTAATCAAGGTGCTGGATAACTCCAGCGAAATTTCCGCCAAAAAAGTTAGTAGTTGTTGGATCAGTGCTCCCCCAAGAAAGAGTATCAGCTGGATTACATGAAGGATCTCCATTAGCAAAACGTTCTGGGAAAATTTGATACCACACTGTATCTTTTATCCATGAAGGAGTTCTAAAAACATCCTGTTCATGAATAAATGGAAAGCAAAAAAAGTTGCCAACATCATCATTAGGTGTTTTAGGGAAAAAGCCGCGTTCTGTATAGACGATCGTTTCTGTATTATTTTTTAGTTCAAATCCATATCGTAAGCGCTTAAAGTTCGGTTCGATTGAAATGAACCAATAATCAAATAAATCTGTTGAGCCGCTCTTTTTCATCGGTATGTTTGCTGTGATCCACTTCCCATCTTGCCATTCATAAGGATCGCCATGAATGAGTGAGGCGATATCTACATCATTTTTTTTTGTGCGCAATCGAATATGGAGCGTTTTTTCATCGTAAGCGTATGCGTAATTATCTTTCGGTCTATGGTATATTGCTTCTTTAAACATATAGAAAATCCCCCTTTGATATCTCAATAAATAATAATATATTGCAAACGATTGCTTTTTAATATAACTTCAATATTGCTTATAAGAGTAGTATTCATTTTATATAAAGTCAATGGATATAAAGAAAGACTTCATGAATTTTTTGAAAAATACATAAAGAAAATATTTGCAAAATATATAAAAGAATGTATAATGATAGACAAATAGCGCAAACGTTTTCGTAGATTAGAAGATTGTTTGCGCTTCTATAAAACTTGTAAGTGCAAACGTTTTCATTTTAGTCGATTATTACATATAACTTAGGGAGGTTTTGAGGGTGAAGAAAGCATTATCATTATTAACAGTTTCAGCTTTGACAATTGGTATGTTATCGGCATGTGGTCCGAAAGATTCAGGAAAAAAGGAAGCGAGTAAAGAGAAGAAAGATTATGACCTTCTTGTTTGGGAAGATCTTAAAAAAGGTCCTGCATTAGAACCAGCAGTAAAAAGCTTTGAAAAAAAATATAATGTAAAAGTAAAAGTGGCCGAAATTCAAATGACAGATCAAACAAAAAAACTACGTTTGGATGGTCCAGCAGGTACCGGACCTGATGTTGTAACATTACCGCATGATCATATTGGAAATGTTGTTACTGAAGGGTTAATTGATGAAGTAAAGGTTGATGATGCTGTAAAGAGCAAATTTACCGATTTATCTATAGAAGCTCAAACATATAAAGGGAAATTATATGGTTTGCCAAAGGCGATCGAAACACCTGTATTTATTTATAATAAAAAGCTTATGCCAAAGGCACCAGAAACAATGGATGAATTATATAATTTCTCGAAAGATTTCACAAAAGATGGTAAGTACGGATTTTTAGCACTAGGAGATAATTTATATTTTGCAAATGCATTTATGGCTGGTATGGGAGGGTATGTATTTGGTGAGAAAGATGGAAAACCGAATACAGCCGATATCGGATTAAATAGTAGTGGCGCGGTACAAGGGATGGAATATATTCAAAAATGGTACAAGGAGAACTTGTTCCCAAAAGGTATAATTGGTGAGTCTGGTGGGGCAGCTGCAGATGGATTGTTTAATGAAGGGAAAGCTGCATCCATTATGAATGGTCCATGGGCATTTCAAGCTATGGAGAAAAACGGAATTGATTATGGTGTAGCACCGATGCCAAAATTACCAAATGGTCAACCGATGAAAACTTTTGTTGGTGTAAAAGGATGGCATGTAACAAGCTTTTCAAAAAATAAAGATTTAGCAACGAAATTTGTTGATTGGGTAACAAATGAAGAAAATGCAAAAATTCGTTATGAAAAATCAAAAGAAATTCCGCCTGTAAAATCATTAATGGAAGATCCAATGATTAAAGACAGTGAAGCTGCAAAAGCAATAACGAAACAGGCTGAGACAGGTATTCCAATGCCGAATATTCCAGAAATGCAAGAAGTATGGGAGCCTGCAAGATTTGCATTAGAGTTACTTGCAGCTGGAAAACAAGAACCAAAACCAGCACTTGATGAAGCTGTGAAACAAATTAAAGGAAACATTGAAGCAAACCATAGTAAGCAAAAATAAGACGGAATTCGTATCTCTTATAAAGAAGGGATACGAATTCTCCTCCTTCCAAGGGGAAGAAAAAAGGGGGAAGAAATATGCAAGCATCCATTGAACCAATGCAAGAGGTAAATGGTTCAAAATACCGCAAAACAGCCGCGATGTTGTCAATCATTCCAGGTGTTGGTCAAATATACAATAAACAATATGTAAAAGCTCTTATCTTTCTTGTATTAACAGGTTCATTTATCGTAGCATTTGCGGATTTGTTAAATATGGGATTGTGGGGAATTGTTACACTTGGTACAGAGGTTCCTCGGGATCATTCTATCTTTCTATTAGTAGAAGGGATTTTAGCACTAATTGTTATTGCGTTTGGACTAGGAATATATGCTTTTAATTTATATGATGCCTATCAAAATGGGAAAAAACGTGATATAGGAATACCGTTAAATTCTGTGAAAGAACAATACCGTAATTTATTAGATCAAGGTTTTCCATATTTGATGGTTTCTCCGGGATTTCTGTTATTGATTTTTGTAGTTGTGTTTCCAATTATTTTCGTATTCTTAATTGGATTTACAAACTATGATTTATATCATTCTCCACCAGCGAAATTAGTCGAGTGGGTTAGTTTTAAAAACTTTACTGATATTTTCACATTACCAATGTGGAGGGATACATTCTTAAGTGTATTCTCTTGGACTGTGATTTGGACATTTGTCGCGACTACTTTACAAGTAGCACTTGGAATTTTCTTAGCAATATTAGTGAATCAGCCTGGTATTAAAGGGAAAGCAGTGATTCGTACAATCTTTATTTTACCGTGGGCAGTTCCAGCATTCGTATCCATCCTTGTCTTTGCTGGTATGTTCAATGAATCATTTGGAGCAATTAATAATCAAGTGTTAGCGCTATTTGGAATTGAAAAAATTGCTTGGATGACAGATCCATTTTGGGCAAAAATTGCTTTGATTTTTATTCAAACATGGCTTGGTTTCCCATTTATTTTTGCAATGACAACAGGTATACTGCAATCGATTCCAGGGGAATTGTATGAAGCTGCTACAGTAGATGGAGCAACGGCATGGCAACAATTTCGTAAAATTACATTGCCGCTTGTTCTATATGCAACAGCACCAATCTTAATTACACAATATACATTTAACTTTAATAATTTCAGTATTATTTACCTATTTAATGGCGGGGGGCCTGCTGTTTCGGGACAAAATGCAGGTGGAACAGATATTTTAATTTCCTGGATCTATAAATTAACAATGACATCAGCGCAATACGGAAAAGCAGCGGCACTTACGATGATTTTATCGTTAATTGTTATTTCTGTGGCGTTATGGCAATTTAAAAGAACAAAATCATTCCAAGAAGAGGATATGATGTAAATGAATATAAAACGACAGAAGATGTTACGTCTTTCATTAAGTTATTTCGTCATTTTCATAATGTGTGTCATTATTTTCTATCCATTACTATGGATTGTTGGTTCATCGTTTAATCCAGGAGATAGTTTATCAGGATCAAGTATTATTCCGAAAAATGCAACGCTAGATCATTATCGAGACCTACTTAATCTTGATAAGAGTAATTATTTACTTTGGTACAAAAATACACTGAAAGTTAGTGTATTGACGATGATCTTCTCAGTACTATCCATTAGTTTCACCGCTTATGCTTTTTCAAGATATCGTTTTGTCGGAAGAAAGAATGGATTATTAACGTTTTTAATTCTACAAATGATACCGAATTTTTCAGCGTTAATCGCACTCTATGTATTAGCGCAGTTGACAGGATTAATTGATACGCATCTAGCGTTAATCTTAATTTATGTGGGCGGAGCAATTCCAATGAATACGTGGCTTATGAAGGGTTACTTTGATACGATTCCAAAAGAATTAGATGAGTCGGCTCGTATGGACGGGGCAGGGCACTTCCGGATTTTTTGGCAAATTATTATGCCGCTCGCAAAACCAATTGTGGCAGTTGTAGCTTTATTTACCTTTATTGGTCCGTTTACAGATTTTATTTTAGCAAGTATCATTTTACGGACACCAGAAAACTATACATTAGCTGTTGGATTATATGAAATGGTAGCGAAGAAATTTGGTAATGAATTTACAACATTTGCAGCGGGTTCCGTATTAATTGCTATACCGATTTCAATTTTGTTCTTATCATTGCAAAAATATTTTATTTCTGGTTTAACAGCTGGAGGTACGAAAGGATGAAAATGGGACATTATGTCCCATTTCTCTTTTTTAGGGAGAAGTTCGATTCATATGACATTGTAAGGGGAAAGATGTGAAAAAAATAGTATATTATAGTATAGGAAAATAAGCTTGTATCCCTTACAATACATGAAGAGGGAGAATATTAGTTTACATTAATATAATTTTTTGAGGAATGAAATAAAGTAATGGCGGCTTTCGTTTTCTCCTACTACCTGTAGAACTGCAGGATAAAAATAGATATGAATGAAGAATTAGAAGAGAGGAGGAGATTTTATGACAGTTACAATTAAAGATGTAGCGAAAAAGGCAAATGTTGCGCCTTCCACTGTGTCTCGTGTAATTGCTGATAATCCAAGTATAAGTGAAAAAACAAAGCGCCGTGTCCGTAAAGTAATGAGTGAACTAGGGTATCATCCAAATTTAAATGCGAGAAGCCTTGCGAATCAAACAACAAAAACAATCGGTCTTGTTATGCCGAGTTCTGCAAGTAAAGCATTTCAAAATCCATTTTTCCCAGAAGTAATTCGAGGGATTAGCTCGTTTGCACATGTCGAAGGTTATGCGTTGTATATGTCAACTGGTGAAACAGAAGAGGAGATTTTTAATGGCGTTGTGAAGATGGTACAGGGTCGTCAAATCGGCGGAATTATTCTTCTTTATTCACGTGAGAACGATCGTATTATTCAATATTTACATGAACAAAATTTCCCATTTGTTTTAATTGGAAAACCATACGAAAGAAAAGATGAAATTACATATGTAGATAATGATAACTATACAGCTGCAAGAGAAGTAGCGGAATACTTAATTTCACTTGGACATAAACAGATAGCGTTTATTGGCGGTGGTTCTGATTTACTTGTTACGAAAGATCGTTTAGCTGGAATGAGCGATGCTTTAAAACTAGCTGACATTATGTTGCCAGATGAATATATTTTACATTTTGATTTTTCAAGAGAGGGTGGCCAGCAGGCTGTAGAAGAGTTAATGGGACTTGAAAAGCCGCCGACGGCAATTATGGCAACAGATGATTTAATCGGTCTTGGGGTGTTAAGTGCGCTTGCCAAAAAAGGGCTTGCTGTACCAAAAAATGTTTCAATCGTGAGCTTTAATAATGCTTTATTATCTGAAATTGCGAGCCCGCCGCTTACAACTGTTGATGTGAATATTTATCAATTAGGGTATGAGGCTGCAAAAGCGTTAGTTGATAAGGTGGAGCATTCCGAGTCCACTTCAAAATGCATTATTATTCCGCATAAATTACTGAAGCGCCAAACTTGTGATCATTATGCGTAAAAAGCTAAGAGTGTTATCTCTTAGCTTTTTGTTTTAAAAATTCTTCTAAACGATCGCAGCCTTCTTTTAGTGTTTCCATACTATAAGCGTATGAAAGACGAATATACCCTTCACCATACTCTGAAAATGCTGTTCCTGGAACAACAGCGAGTCTAGCTTCTTTAACAAGATCAATGGCAAAATCAAATGATGAGGATGTAAGATTTCCAACGTATGGGAATAAATAAAAGGCACCAGTTGGTTTCTCAACAGTTAAGCCCATTTGAATCAGTCTGTTGTATACGTAATCACGGCGTTTTTTATATTGATGACGCATCATTCGCGGTGCATCTTTTGCTGCTGTTAACGCTTCGATTGCAGCGTATTGTGCGATTGAAGTTGCACATGTAACGTTGTATTGATGAACTTTCAAAATATGCCCTGCTAAATAGCTTGGAGCAAATAAAAGACCGATGCGCCAGCCTGTCATTGAATGTGATTTTGATAGTCCATTAATGACGATTGTTTTATCACGCATTTCTGGAAAATGAGCGATGGATGTATGACTATCTTCATATACAAGCTCACTATAAATTTCATCAGAAAGAACGAAAATGTTTTTATCTTTTAAAACAGATACAATATCTGTTAGTTCTTCTTTTGACAGTGTAACACCAGTCGGATTAGAAGGATAAGGTAAAACGATGCATCTTGTTTGATCTGTAATTGCATTTTGAATCGCTTCTGCTGTTAATCGAAATCCAGTTTCACGAACATCTACAAACACAGGGATTGCCCCGCACAGTCTAATAATGGGTTCATAGCCTGGATAAATAGGAGCTGGTAAAATAACTTCTGTTCCAGGTTCTAAAATAGTACGAAATGTAACATCGATTGCTTCACTAGCACCGATTGTAACGATGGTTTCGTTTTCAGGTGAATAGTGTAAATCGTAATTTTCCTTTAGAAAATGACAAGCTGCATTGCGTAATTCTAATAGGCCGGCGTTGTGTGTATAGCTCGTATAGTTTTCTGTAATCGCTCGTTTAGCAGCTTCTTTGACTAAAGAAGGAGTTGGAAAATCAGGTTGTCCAATTGTTAAAGAAATGAGATTATCATAGTTTTGAATCATATTAGAGAATTGACGAATACCGGAAATTTGGATATCCTTCACTCTAGGATTAATGAATTGTTCCATTTTGTCTCCCTTTCTTCCGTTTACAAAATTTCTTTTATTTTATCATAAATTTTATATTTTCGCTTTGGAGCGCAAAAAAAAAGCCGCTTAAAGCGACTTTTTAATACCCATATTCCCAATCTATTTCATCTTCATTCCAAAGAACTGAAGAAACTTTTCCAAGGTGTACCACAGATTCATTCACAGCGCATGTGCAATTTTCTTCCCCAGCTTTGTCTTGCAATTCTTCGTATACTGATTTATCCACATTTTCGAGAACGACCAAATTCTCCTCTTTTAAAACAAGCGTAGTTCCTGTCATAGTTATCATCCTCCTACTAAAATAATAATTACTTCTTTGTACACGTAGATAGTATGGATTATATGCTGTATGTTATTATGGTTGTCTGTTTATTGGACTATGTTTTATTTTATTTGTTAACCCGTATTCATTGTATACTGCATCATGGTAGTTTGGTACAGGGTTTACAATCATTTCGGAAAGTTGTAACATTTCTTAACGTTTATTCACAAATAATTTACAAATATGTTAAGAAAAATCTAAATTTTAAAACAAAAGCAACTGTAAAATGATATAATCATATCAAAATACATATAGGGGATGAGAGGCTATGGAGCTAATTCGTGACTTAATGATCCAAGTCGCGATCATTATTTTGCCACTGTTTTTATATGAAGCGATTCGTCTAAACCGTTATCAAGATATGCTTCCAAAGCCCAATCGCTATTTTATTATGTTCTTATCTAGTATTACGCTTGTTCTCTCTATGACGTATCCGATTTATTTTGTCGATGCTTGTAGTTACAATTTCCATGCAATTCCGATTATGAGTGCTTTTTTGTATGGTGGGATTGTAGGGATTATCCCAGCTTGTATTTTTATTGTATACGAATGGTTTTTGAATGGTTTACAGTGGTTTCGGATAATAGAAGTTTTATGTCTTGCAATCATTCCTTTCCTGCTATCAAAAAAGTGGTCTGTTTTTCCGAGAGAAAAAAAACTTATTGTGGCCTTTATTATTTCATCTTTGTATGTTCTTGTCGGTTTAGTGTGTAGTATGTTTGGGATTTTACTGAGAGTAGGCTTTACGCCACCTATGTCGCATTTGTATAGTGGATACATATTTGCTTCCTTTATTATGGTTATGACAATGGTATTTCAAGTGTATTTAACAGAGTATTTAAATGAAAATGCATTGTTACGTACAGAAATGCAAAAATCTGAAAAGTTAAACATTATAAGCGAGCTAGCGGCAAGTGTAGCACATGAGGTGCGAAATCCCCTCACAGTTGTTCGAGGGTTTATTCAGCTATTAGAGAGTACAGAAGATATGAAGAATAAGGACTATATGCGTCTTGTACTAGCTGAGCTTGATCGGGCCGAACAAATTATTTCGGATTACTTAAATTTAGCTAGACCGCAAATTGAAAAAAAGGAACATATATGTTTATCAGCGCAGCTTATAGAAATGACTACTTTAATGTCTTCATTTGCGGCTATGCAAGGCGTTTATTTACAAGTTGAAATTTCTGAGAGCCTTTATACGATTGGTGATAAGACAAAGTTAAAGCAAGCGATTATGAATATCGTTAAAAATGGAATTGAAGCGATTCAAGAAAACAAAGGGTATTTAAAAGTAACCGCCATTCAAAAAGATGATGTGATTATAGTGCGAGTAAAAGATAGTGGCGTTGGAATGACGAAAGAACAGCTAGCAAGGCTTGGACAACCGTATTATTCATTAAAAGAAAAAGGAACGGGTCTAGGGCTTATGGTTACCTTTAGTATTTTACAAGCACATAATGGTACGCTGGAATATAAAAGCGAGAGTGGAAAAGGAACGGAAGCAATTATTACATTACCAGCAGTTAGAAATAAGGAATAAAAGTTACCGATATAAGGTAACTTTTTTATTTATCTATATAAATTCAAGTTGAAAAAACGACATAAACTCCTTCGTTTTAGTTGGGAGAGAGGATCCAGCCATGCATAGAAGCGGTCAGAGCCTTTTCCTGCCCCATGCCAAGTAAAAATAGAAAGAGAAAACAACTAACGGTTACTTTTTCTGCTTCGCGTGAGCGACTAATATGTCGAAAAACTAAAATAGATTTATATACGTGAAAATGAAAGGCTTGTAAAGCTTCTACCTTGGATGATGAAAAGCTAACGATGAAGGTTTTATTCATTTGTTTTTTCTGGTTTGACTCGAATAAATAAATTTTTAAATGATTGAAATAAGCTTTGCTCCTTTGAGGCGGCGATTAGTCGTTTTGTTTCTTGAATTTCACGAATGACTTGCATAAGCTGTGCATCTCGATTGTTGTCTTTATTGTAAACGTGATTGACAAGCTTGTTCATTTTTTCTTCTTGCTTTGATTCACGCTTATACATATGATTCATCAATAAGTCCATTTTTTCTTTTTGTAGGGCATCTGTTTGAGCTGCGTGATCAATAAGCTCTTGCAGCATTTCTTCTTGTGTACCTTCTTTTACATAAACTTGTTGCATTAATTCATCTAGTTTTTCATCTTTTAAGCGGTTTTGTGTAATTAAGGTAGAGTTTTGATGAATAATTGCTTCGTTTAATTGGGCGAGCATCTCAAGTTTTAACATGAATTCTTCAAAGTTTCGGTCTTCTTCTTTCGCATGTACTTCTTGATTTTGTTTTAACATCGGTACAGGTGGACTGTCTTTTTCTTTTAAAATGATAGGAATTGTTTCTGTAATATCTTCTTGCAAAGTGGCTGCTCGTTCGTGAATTGATTTTAAAAGCTTCATATCATCCATTTTATATATACGAGCATCAGCAGTTTTTGCAATCATATAACCATGTTGTTCTAAAAGTTGACTATATTTTCGAACTATATGTTTCGGGATTCCTGTTTTATTTGTAACATCCTTCGTTTTATATGTCGCCTCCATAACATTTCCTCCCCAAAAAGTATCGTATATACAAATTCCATCTTTTATTTAGACTTCCTTTGAAAAAGAATGTCGGAAGTCTAGAAGTTTTCTACATGATTAGCGAAAAGTTGCATAAAAATGAATGTTTTTGGCGTAAAGGGGAGGAAGGGATAAAATAATGTCTGAAAACATATATGGAGGAAGTTTGTTATAATAGCCTAGGAAAAGAAATTGGGTCGAAAAACGGAGGTACATATATGAAACAATTAAAAGGCATTATCATTTCGATTATTGCTATTCTTTCTATTTTAGTTGCTGTCTATGAAGCGTTTATACCAACAGAACCAAAGAGTAAGAAAGAAGTTACATATGATCAAGTTCTAGAATTTCCAAAAGAACGTTATCCAGAGACGGGGAAACATATAGCAGATGCGATTAAAGAAGGGCATTCTAAAGTATGTACGATTGATCGAAGTGGTGCAGCTGATAGAAGAAAGTTGTCTCTAGCTCCATATCCAGCAAAAAAAGGGTACGATCGTGATGAATGGCCAATGGCAATGTGCAAAGAAGGTGGAAAAGATGCGCATATTGAATATATTAACCCTGCTGATAATAGAGGCGCAGGTTCATGGGTGGGAAATAAGCTAGATAAGTACCCAGATGGGACACGTGTGAAGTTTGAGGTTAAGTAGTAGAAGGGAATGGTGCTTGTGGAATTAACAATTTCCTACTCACAATTAATCGTGATGAATTATGAGGGGGAACAGCCTTATGTAGACTGGACGAATGAAGATTTTGAGAGGGGATACGCTGAAGCAGAAGGAGTAATTGTTTTTGAGGCACTTTCTGATTATACGTGTGAAATCAAAGCAACAGTTGGGAAGCGTATTGAGAAAGAAGAGACAATGAGAACGATATCAGTCCCTTTTAGGGTGGGGGACGAAGGAGTTTTTGTAAGGAGTATTCTTTCTGACAAATTTCCCATTTCAATTCCAAAAGGTGATTATCTGTTGGTACTACAAGCAATACCGCTTGAGGAACCAACAGATGATGAATTGTACAAGATACAATATGAATTGTTTTTTGAAAAGAAAGAGTAAAAAAAGGCCACGGTATCGTGGCTTTTTCTTTTAAACTTCGTTACAATGAAGAACGGAAGAAGGTGTAAATATACGCCAAGTTTGCGGCGTAATCTTATCATTTATTGGATCGGCTGCTTTTCAACATCGTGCGGATTAAGTTTGGTTATTCTATTTGTGTTTCTTTATATAGAAGAACTAGGAATTGATGATGTGAATAAATTAGCGTAATTGTCAGGAAGTTCATTTTATTTTTATTTGTACCACCTTGTTATTGGCGATGAACGCTAGTTGAAATATAGAATAAGGGTATCCTTTTAAAGGACACTCTTATTTTCTTATGCGTTTGTTTTTAGAAGAGAGCGGGCCTCTTTAGCAGCTTGAACCATATGCTCTAAAGCAGGTATAACTTCTTCTGTTCTTCTTGTTTTTAAACCACAGTCTGGGTTAATCCAGAAGTATTTTGGATCACATACTTTTAAGGATTGTTCTACAATTGTATACATTTCATTTTTACTTGGAACACGAGGGCTATGAATATCATAAACTCCTAAACCGATCCCTTTTTCATATGTTGTATGTTCTAATGTATGAATGAATTCACCATGACTTCTTGATGTTTCGATAGAAATAACATCGGCATCTAATGCACGAATTGCATCTACGATATCTTCGAAGTTACTGTAACACATATGTGTGTGAATTTGTGTTTCATTCGCTACAGAAGAAGTTGCTAGAAGGAATGATTGAACAGCCCATGTAATATATGTGTTCCAATCTTTTTCTTTTAGCGGCATTCCTTCGCGAAGTGCTGGTTCATCGACTTGAATAACACGGATACCGGAAGATTCAAGCAATTTAATTTCATGACGAAGTGCTAATGCGATTTGGTAAGAAACTTCTTTTCGTGAAATATCATTCCGAACGAATGACCAGTTTAGAATGGTCACAGGACCTGTTAACATGCCTTTTACAACTTTATTTGTAAGGCCCTGGGCATATGCGGTTTCTTTAATTGTCATCCCATTAATAAAGGCAACATCACCATAGATTACAGGTGGTTTTACACAGCGGGAACCGTATGATTGAACCCAACCATTCTTAGTGAAAGAGAAACCAGCAAGTCTTTCGCCAAAGTATTCTACCATATCAGTTCGCTCAAATTCACCATGAACGAGCACATCAAGGCCGATTTCTTCTTGATATCGAATCCATTTTTCAGTTTCTTTTTCAATAAATTGTTCATATTGTTCATTTGTAATGTCACCGCTTCGCCATTGTTTACGCGTTTGACGAACTTCAGTAGTTTGCGGGAAGCTACCGATTGTTGTTGTTGGAAGTAGCGGTAACTGTAATGCTTCTTGTTGCAAAGCATAACGTTGTTCAAATGGAAGAGGACGAGAGAAATCTTCTTCTTTAAGAGTTGCTCTTGCTGTTTGTACATCTTCACGATTACGTGCAGCTGAAGATCGAATTGCTTCATGAGCGCTACGGTAAGTAGCTAATTCCGTACTAACACTTTCTGCACCCTCAGAAAGCGCGCGTTTAATAAGTGTAAGTTCTTCTAATTTTTGATTTGCAAATGCAAGGGCATCAAATAGTTCTGTTGATAAGTGTGTTTCTTCCGTTTTATCAATTGGAGTATGTAATAAGCTACATGAAGGCTGAACGATCCACTCTTTCGGTGTAATGTGATCTTGTAATGTTTTAAATAAAGAAAGGACTTCGTCAAGATCAGCTCTCCAAATGTTACGGCCATCTATACAACCGACTGCTAAAATTTTATCGGATGGGAATCCATACTCTAAAACTGTGTTTACATTACCTTCTTTACCGTGAACAAAGTCCAATCCAATGCCGGATACAGGGAATGTAATAATTTCTTCATAGTTCTCTTCTACACTATCAAAATAAGTTTGTAAGATAAGAATTGCATTTGGAACGCTTTTACGAATTGTCGCGTAAAGTTCTTTCGCCTCTGCTATTTCTTCTTTTGTTAAAGATGCAAAAATTGGTTCATCAATTTGGATGAATTTTGCACCAGCTTCGTGTAATTCAGTTAATAGCTGTACATAAGGAACAACTAGTTGATTTAAAATAGTAGCAAATTGCTCTTGTTTATATCCTTTTGCTAATTTTAAGAATGTATAAGGTCCTAATATAACTGGTTTTCCATCAACGCCTAATTCTTGTTTTGCTTCTTCGTATAAGCGAAGTGGTCGATTGTCTTTTAAAGAAATCTTCAATCCTTCTTCATATTCTGGAACAATATAATGATAGTTTGTGTTAAACCATTTTGTCATTTCGGAAGCAACGTGATCTTTAGAGCCACGTGCCATTGCAAAATATACATCAAGATAAGAAGTGAACTCTGAAAAACGAGATGGAATAAAGCCAAGCATGTAGGCTGTGTCCAGCACATGATCATAATATGTAAAGTCGCCAATTGGAACTAAATTGATTCCTTTTTCTTGCTGAGCTTTCACATGTTGAAGACGAATTTCTTTCATTGTTGTTGAAAAGTGCTGCTCATCAATCTTATTTGACCAAAAAGCTTCCAACGTTTTTTTCCATTCTCTGTGTAACCCAATTCGTGGATACCCTAAATTACTTGTTTGAATTGCCATTTAAAATTCCTCCCTAATTGAAAGTAAGCATTTCCGTTTACTCGGAAATGCATGTAACGAAAAGTATAAAGGTACAGAAAATAGCCCTCTCTTCTCGTTCATAACACCTAATCATCATCCGTGAGTCTATCAGTGTTGTTAAAATAGGCAGGTCTCCTGGCTTATGCTTCATATGACTTCTTTCACCTTCCCGTTTTCACAGTGGTATAGAAAAGAAGTCTCTGCACTTACAGTGGCGGGACCGCGTTGGAATTTCACCAAACTTCCCTTTTCAACACGAACTCAGAAATGTCGTGTACCTATTTTCCTTTTGAAAGGAATTTAACAAGCGAATATGATATTGAAACAAATTCTAACATAATTTTTTGAATTTTGTCTACTGTTTTAAAATAAGAATATTTATAAAATCATAATTTTCACCATTATGAAAATTATGATTTTATAAATGGGATGGAATCAAAGGTTCTATGTTTGTTTTCAACATGAATGATGAGGATTTATGTCTAAATAAGAGAGAAGAAATAATAAAGGGCATAAGGCGGTGGATGGTAGGGAGAATGATCAGTGAGGAAAATCCCCACTGATAAAGTGTCAATTTACATTCATTCCTATTTCTGAAAGGCGACCAGCACTTGCATCTTTATGGAGTTCATTTAACCAACGTAATTCAACAGTAATATGTTCAATAACACTGTTTAAAATATAAAGCTGTGCACGTGGAACATTTTCCTTGCTATGTTCGTATATGGATTGCATCGTATGTAAATATTGAATTGTGTCATCTCTCTTTTTTTCTAAAATAGGAATGATTGTTTTTTCATCACCAAAGTGAGAGAAGGATAGTGCTGAATAGATTGGTTTATATATTTGGTTTTTTGCCTCGAATTGCTTTAAAAGCAGTGTATGGAAAAATTCTCTTCCAGTTTCAGTTATATGGAAAATTGTCTTATCTGGTCGATTGGTATCTCGTACAACATTTGTAACCGCAATTGCCCCTTGTTTCTCCAATTGTTCAAAGGCGTAATAGAGGGATCCTTTTGCGTATTTAATATAACAATTCATTTGTCGTTCTTTCATTATATGCTGCACTTCATATGGATGTTTATCTCCTTCGAGTAGCAAGCCGAGAATGACTAATTTCATGCTCACGCTGTCTCAACTCCTGTAATATAAACTTTATACATATTATAAACGGTATATCTCTTTATCGAAAGAGATATACCGTTTCATTTTGGTGTGTATTAACTTACCTGTTTCTGTTTTTTATTTGTTCCCGTTAAGAGACGTTCTTTACCCATCAGTATAATACAGATAATACTTAGAACAGCTGGGATAAGCGCCCAGCAAAATGTATCGGCAATAGATGTCCCAAGTGCTTGTTTAATTCCATCCAATATTTGAGGTGGAATTTTTTCAGTAGCATGTGGTGACAATAAAAAGCTTGTGTCTCCACCTGTTGGTACCATTTTTTCTAATTCTGGAGGGAAAACAGCTTTTAATTTATCAGTGAAAATCTGATTTTGAATCGTACCGAAAATTGTCACACCAAGAGTCATTCCAAGAGAACGGAAGAAAGAGTTTGTTGATGTAGCAGAGCCGCGATCTCTCATTTCTAAATTGTGAATAGAAGACATACTTAAAATAGAGAATGAGAAGCCAACTCCAAGCCCAGTTAGAATCATAAAGGTTGTTACGAGTGTACGTGATGTTTCTAGTGTTAATGTGCCAAGTGAATAAATCCCAAGTACAAAGAAAATTCCAGATACGATCATAATGTTACGGTAACTTGTTCGAGACGCCAATTGTCCACCTACTTGACTTCCGACTACAGAACCGACCATCATTGGTGTTAAAATTAATCCTGCATTAGATGCTGAACCGCCAAGAACGCCTTGGACAAAGATTGGAATGTAAACTGTACAAATAATAAAAGTTGCTCCATAGAAAAAGGCAACACCTTGGCTCGCTGCAAATAAGCGCTTTTTAAATAAATGGAAAGAAATAATTGGCTCTGTTGCTCGTCTTTCTACGAAGAAGAAGATAATAAGCATAATAGCAAAAGTAGCAAATAAGCCAAGAATCATATTAGAATTCCAAGCATATTCCTTACCACCAAGTTCTAGAGCAAACATTAAGCAAACAATGCTTATTACAAGTGTAATGGCACCAGCCCAATCGATTTTTTGTTTTCTATATTGTAGAGATTCTTTGTAGTACTTCGAGATGAAGAAGAAGGAAATAAGCCCTAATGGAATATTGATATAAAAGACCCAGTGCCAACTTATATAATCAGTAATATAAGCCCCTAATAAAGGACCGAATACGCTTGATGTTCCAAAAACTGCTCCAAATAGTCCAGTCATTTTCCCTCGTTTTTCCGGCGGGAATATATCATACATGATTGTGAATGCAATTGGCATTAAAGCGCCGCCACCAATTCCTTGAATCGCTCTATAGATACTTAACTGTTCAATACTTGCTGCTGTACCGCAAAGAATAGAACCAAGCAAAAAGAGAAGCAATCCACCGATATAAAAACGTTTACGTCCATACATATCAGATAATTTCCCGAAAATCGGCATCCCTGCCATTGTTGCTACCATATAAGCTGATGTGACCCAAACAAATTTATCAAATCCTCCTAGGTCTCCAACAATTGTCGCCATGGCAGTGGCAACGATTGTATTATCCATTGCTGCCATTAAAATACCAAGTAACAATCCAGCAACAACAAACTTTGTTTTACTTCCTTTGTTTTGAGATGCTTGTTCTTGCAAACATACCCCTCCTTTTATATAAGATCAACTGTTCTGTAGGAAAATCTTATTAGTAGTTCGTACTTTAGCATGTCTTTATGTAGGACTATAATTTCACTATTCCTTTTATAAGAGAAGATAGTGCCATAAAGAATAGAAAGCATAAATCATATTATAGTCAAATTTGACTAAAAGGCAAATTTTTTTATTTTATCCCGCTATTTTGGGGCAGTAATATTCCCACCTCAAGATTTAGCGAAAGCTCAGAGGTTAGGTGAGAGCTAATAATCAGTGGGGATGAAGAAAATCTCTACTGAATTAAAGTTTCACTTTATAGCTTTTAATATTGAAGAAACAAAAGGAATCTAGCGAATGAAGGAGTGTATAGCTATTTAAAATGGTTTTTTAATCACGTCGTCGAATAAGATAAAGAAGAAAGATAAAAATGTTGAAGACGTGTATTTTTATTGGAATAAATAGGGGAATGTTTTAAGGTGAACGAATTGGAGAAGGGTAGTTTATTATTTAGGAGAGCAGAATAAATTTGTACAGATAATACCATCTGGAATGAGGTGAATTGTGATTGTGAAAATGTGGGAAATAAGTCTAGATAAAGAATTGTTTCCGTTATCTTTACAACCTGTTATGTGGATGGAAGGTGGTTCTAAAGAAGTTACGAGCAAACAGTCCAATCCAAATGTAGCGGTAACATTACAAATTCGCAGTAAAAAAGAAAAGTGTTTTTCACAAGAAGTTGTTTATGATGTACATGAAATTCTTTTTATTCAATTAGAAGTTGAAAACATAGGAAGCGAAGAAATTTCTCGCGTAATCGTTAGTCATATGATTCGTGATCATTTTGCATATATCCCTAATACATTACAAACGAGTAAAGGGACGGGAGAGTTTTTATTCCAACTTGTAAGGTGGAGGATTGATGAATTACTACCAGGTGAAAAAGCTCAATTAATCTGTCAGGTGAAAGCATCACGTATACAAATCCCGTCTCATATTTCGTTACGTGCTACATACACATTTCAGCAGAAGGGCCGATTATATGGACCACTTCAAACAAAAGAAGCAATATTGATACAACAATAAAAAGGAGCCCCGGGAAGTGGGTTCCTTTTTTAATGCAAATTATGCTTCTTTAGTAATTCTTTTTGTTCCAGGCCTTTTTTTCCTACATAGTTATTTTTATATCCGAAGTATAAAATAAATAAGAAAGAAGCAACATTTATGATAGCATCAATTTGGTCATTTGTAATAAAAGAAAGCCCGAATGATTCAAATAATAGTTTTAATGATAAGAGAAATCCGGCTAAAAAACGAATGACGTCTGAAATATTTTCTCTTTGTAACATCTTTTTCTCCTTTCGGTAATGGATATATATTATATAAATACAAATTGAAAGACCGACATAAAACCTTTTTTTAGGTGGTAGAGAGCATCTGGCCATGCAGACCCTTTTCCTGCCCCATGCCAATTTAAAACAAAGAGAGAAAACAAGTAGCGGTCACTTTTCGTTCTTCATAGCATCGATTTATATGTTGGAAAATCAAAATAGATATATACTATATATATGAAATAGAAAAGAAAATGAATACAAGTTTAAGAGAGAAAATGTACGAAAAATACGTACATTTTTGTTTTGTAAAAAAATATTATTGATATAGAAGCATACAGTATGATTAGTAATGCAAGATGTATAGATGCTCAATCCTTTTTGCTTTACTTATAATTTATATTATATAAAAGGTATTCAGTTATTATTTTAGACGGTAACTTATCCAGGAGAGCGAAAATCATTAGAAGAGCTATGAAATAAAGTGAGAACTCAATCGTATAACATAGAGATTTAAAAAATAGAGAATTATAAAAGTTTCTTCGTAACAATTTCATCTCTTTTGTTACAAAAAAATGATATTTTGTAACAAAAGTCTTTAAAAATAGATTTAAACATCATATAATTGTAATGGATGTGTCAATACATTTTGCACAATGTCTTTTTATTTAAAAGTGTAGGGAAAACAATCTCTACACTTTTCCTTTTGAGGGAACAAAAAGAATATTTGTAAATTGTTGCAAGTAAACCTTTACACTGTGTAAAATGAACAAGAAAAGATTGATAGAAAGAGAGAAGGGGAATGGTAGAATGATAGACGTGAGGAGCCGACGATCACCTTTGATCAGGTGGCTAGTTATAATTGCTATTGCAATTAGTGCTATCGCGGCGGGGTTTTTCATATTTCAATCCTTTACATCACCTGCAAGAGCTGTAGCCACTCAGGTAAACCCAATCCAGCTTGCTAGTGAACAGGTAAAAGTTGAGTTGGATAAAAAAGCACCGGTGAAATTTAATGGGGAAGTACGCAAAGTTGCATACTTAACTTTTGATGATGGGCCGAGTGAATTTCAAAAAGAAATTTTAGATATCTTAAAGAAAAATGAAATAAAAGGAACATTTTTTATGATTGGTGGAAACATCCCTTCTCATACAGAGAGTGTGAAACGTTTAGTAAAGGAAGGACATTATCCAGGTGTTCATAGCATGACACATGATTATGCCAAACTGTATAAACAAGGACAGTTTGTAGAAGAGATGAAACAAGCGCAGAAAATTGTGAAAGATGTTACAGGGATGGAACCTAAGCTTGTTCGTTGCCCGTACGGAAGTATGCCAGGGCTTAATCAAGCATTGCGGGACCAAATGGCAACAGTAAATATGAAAGAATGGGACTGGACTATTGATTCTTTAGATTGGAAATTACCAGGGAATCCGAATGGTGTAGTACAAAATGTCATTTCAGGGGCTAAACAAGAACGTGAAGTCATTTTAATGCATGAAAAAAAACAAACTGTACAAGCATTGCAAACAATTATTGATGATCTTCGTAAAAAAGGGTATGAGTTTGAAGTGTATGAAGAAGCTGCTCATTTTCCATTAAATTTTTGGCATGATGATCGTATATAAGTAGGAGGAAAAAAAGTTGAAATATAATAAAATAGCAATTGTAGCGGCTTTATCTATGACATTATTAGCTGGTTGTTTCGGACCAAAACCAGAAGAGGAATTATATGTAGCATTTGAAAATGCTGCGAAGCAAGAAAAGCCAATGTTTGAAGACGCGAAAAAATTAGAGGCATTAGAAAAAGAAGGCCAAACATTATACGGTCAAATCGTGCAAGAAGGAAAAGATAATAATCAAGCTGCGAAAGAAAAATTAGATCAAGCAATGAAAAATACAGCAGAACGTGGAAAAGTAATTGATAAAGAAAAAGAAGCATTAAACAAAGCACAAGAAGAAGTGAAATCGGTTGATAAATATGTGAAAAAAATCGAGAATGGTAAGTTAAAAGAACAAGCAGACAAAGTAAAGAATACTTACGAAAAACGATATGAGTCTTTTAAGAAGATGTATGACAACTATAGTAAATCATTAAAGTTAGAAAAAGAATTATTCACAATGCTTCAAGATAAAGGAGCAAAATTAAAAGATATTAGTGAGAAAGTAAAAACGGTGAACCAATCTTATAAAGATATTGATGCTGAAAAAGATAAGTTCAACGAATATACAAAATCATATAATACAGAAAAAGTAGCATTTTATAAACAAGCGAACATTAAAATAAAAGAAGAGAAGAAATAAAGCAGGTTGGCCATTATGGCCAAGCCTGCTTTATTTCTTTGTATACGTACGCCGATACCAAGGAATTGGTTCGCTTAATTTTTTTTCCTGTTTTAGCGCTTCCGGCCCAATAAAATCTTGAAGCGTTTTTTTTGCTACTACTAAAGAAAGAGTTGTTTTGGGGTTTCTATAGGAAGATTCAAGGCTACCGAGATGTGGGAGAGTACTGAAATCATCTTTTGTAGGAGGGATATGGAAAAAATAGTCACCTAACCGAACGAGAACATCTGATTGTTGCTGACTAAAACGTGGATTCCTAGAGAAATGTAATCCTTCTTTTATTGCTTTCTTTTCACTAATTAAACGTTCTAAAGCAATCTTTTTCAACCAATATAAATATTTAGGATTTGTAGCAGCTTTGGCATGCCGGTTCACAATGAAAATAGATTGAGCTAATTGATCAATAGAATATTGTTTGTGTGATTGAGACTGTGGTTGTGAAGGTTTCATAGTGGGACCCCTTTCTAGTTTTTCAATATTATAGCATAAATAAAAGTAGTTTTTATTATATACAAAAAATGATTGTATACATTTTCAATATTAAAGCAATATTGTTACAAAAAACAACTATTTTGTATAATAGTGATAGGAATGATTTCTAGAAATTTGATAATGAAAGAGTGAGAAGTGTGAAAGATATATTGAAACAGCAATATGCCATTATTGATATTGGTTCAAATACAATGCGATTGGTGATTTATGAAAAACAAAATGGAGGCTTTTATAAGGAAGTTGAAAATACAAAGGTTGTTGCACGATTAAGAAATTATCTAATAGATGGTGTGTTAATACAAGAAGGGATGGATATACTGCTGCAAACATTACTTCAATTTCAAGAAAGTACAAGGTTTCACGGATTACATAATGTGCTTTGTGTTGCGACAGCAACAATTAGACAAGCAAAGAATCAAGAAGAAATAAAAAAACTTGTAGAAGGAAAAACTGATTTTGTGCTTAGGGTATTATCTGAATATGAAGAAGCACGCTATGGTTACTTAGCTGTGATGAATTCAACTTCTTTTACAGAAGGAGTTACTGTCGACATAGGTGGGGGAAGTACAGAGGTTACATATTTTCGGGACCGAGAAATTGTAGAATATTATAGCTTTCCTTTTGGAGCGCTTTCTTTAAAACAACAATTTATTCATCGTGAGACACCAACCACAGAAGAATTAGAAGAATTAAGAAGATATCTATGGTATCAATTTCAAACGTTACCTTGGTTAAAGGAAAAAAGACTACCCCTTATTGCTATAGGTGGGAGTGCTCGAAATATGGTGAAAATTCATCAAAATGCAATTTCTTATCCGATAGCAGGTTTGCATTTATATAAAATGAAGGAAGCAGATATAAGGGATGTAAGAGAGGAACTAGAAAGTCTTTCTTTTACAGAATTACAGAAGTTAGATGGGTTAGCAAAAGATCGAGCTGATACAATTATTCCAGCGATAGAAGTATTTTATATGCTAACAAATATTATACAAGCCCCATCATTTGTATTAAGCAGAAAAGGGTTACGAGAAGGTGTTTTCTATGAGGAACTTACAAAAAAATTAGGTATTTCTTATTATCCAAATGTAGTAGAGGAAAGTTTACACTTATTGTCCTATGAATATGAAATGGATATGAAATTTGTCGTTCAACTTATTAAGCAAGGAACGTTAATTTGTACACAACTTGAAGAGTCTGAAATTATTTCTTTTTCAGAAAAAGATTGGGGTATATTTTATCAAGCTGCCAAAGTATTTAATATCGGGAAATACATAGATACAGAAGCAAGCCGTCTGCATACATTCTATTTATTGGCGAATAAAACAATCGACGGCATGATGCATAAAGAACGTATTAGACTTGCACTCATCGCATCTTATAAGTCGAAAATGCTATTTAAACAGCACTTAACACCATTTGAAGGTTGGTTTGATAAGAGTGAACAGAAAAAAATTCGATTGTTAGGGGCAGTTTTACAATTTTCAGCTGCTTTAAATGTGAGACAAAGGGCGCTTATTGAAAAGATTAACGTAGAAAAAAATAAAGAGAAGCTTGTATTCCACATTGTTTGTAAACAATCAGCTTTAGCAGAAAAGGTACAAGCAGAAAAGCAGAAAAAGCAGTTAGAAAAAGCATTGAAGATGAATATTGATTTAATATTTGAAGAGGAATATTAAGTTGTACGGATGTCTTTACAAAAGTTTTACACTTCGATAAATTGGAATTTGTTACAATAAATGTAACTAAATTATATTGAAAAAGTTTCAAGGGAAGTGTGAGGGGAAATGGAATTGGAATTGGAATTGATGAAGGAAAGCTTTGTAAATTTGAATGATACTGCTTACTATAATAACCGTGAATTAAGCTGGCTTGCTTTTAATGAACGTGTGTTACAAGAGGCACAAGATGAAAGTAATCCACTTTTAGAAAGATTAAAGTTTATTAGTATTTTCAGTTCAAATTTGGATGAATTTTTTATGGTACGTGTTGCTGGATTAAAAGATCAAGTAAAAGCGGGCTTCAATCAACCAGAAAATAAGGCTGGATTAACACCAAAACAGCAGCTAAATAAAATTGCTACGAAAGCTCATGAATTGATGACAGTTCAGTATAATACATTTAAAAATACTGTGCTGCCAGCGCTTGGAATGGAAGGTATTGAGCCGTTAACATTTCAAGATTTAACGAAAGAGCAACGTGAGTTTATTGAAGAATATTTTGATGAACAAATTTTTCCAGTCTTAACACCTGTAGCGATAGATGCATATCGTCCGTTTCCGATGCTTTTAAATAAAAGTTTAAACTTAGCTACTATTCTCTATGATGAGAAACAGGTAGAGGAAGAGAACAGAACAAAGCTTGGTATTGTCCAAGTGCCTTCATTACTCGAGCGTTTTATTTTTTTGCCAAGTGAAGATCAAAAACATAAATTTATTTTATTAGAAGACGTAATTAGTAGTTTTACTCATAAATTATTTACAGGATATAAAGTATCCTCGGTCACTCGTTTTCGTATTACGCGTAATGCGGATTTGACAATACATGAAGAGGGTGCACGTGATTTATTGAAAGTAATTGAAAAAGAGTTAAAAAAACGTAAGTGGGGGACGGCTGTTCGTTTGGAAATTGGAAAAGAACACGTAGATGAAAGAGTTTTAGCTTTATTATATGAAGTGTTAGAGGTAAAGGATGAAGATGTATATATGATGGAGGGACCATTAGATT
The DNA here is from genome assembly GCF_000161455.1 of Bacillus pseudomycoides DSM 12442. Classification (GTDB taxonomy): domain Bacteria; phylum Bacillota; class Bacilli; order Bacillales; family Bacillaceae_G; genus Bacillus_A; species Bacillus_A pseudomycoides. The sequence continues at coordinate 3,345,223 of NZ_CM000745.1, read as the reverse complement.
TAACATGTTTATTTTCCTTATACAAAAAATTAGCACCTTTATATGAACATCTTGTTTATCCAGCTCTTATTCCGCAACCGCCTCAAGATTTAGACGATGAAGAAGATGTATTTGAGAAAGCAATTGAGCACGATATTTTATTGCATCATCCATTTGAATCTTTTCAGCCAGTTGTTGATTTTGTGCGTGATGCGGCAGATGACCCGAATGTGCTGGCTATAAAACAAACGTTATATCGTGTAAGTGGAGATTCTCCGATTATTCAGGCATTAAAGACCGCAGCAGAGAAGGGGAAACAAGTAACAGTGCTTGTTGAATTAAAGGCTCGTTTTGATGAAGAAAATAATGTCCATTGGGCAAAGGAACTTGAACAAGCGGGTTGCCACGTTATTTATGGTGTAAGTCATTTGAAAACACATAGTAAAATTACACTTGTTGTACGAAGAAAAAACGGAAAAATCGAAAGATTTGTACATTTAGGGACAGGAAACTATAATGATGCGACTGCAAAGCTATATACGGATTTTGGCTATATTACATCCCGGAAAGATTTTGGAGTAGATGCAACAAATTTCTTTAATTATTTGAGCGGTTATACAACGAAACCTCATTTTCATCATTTGTCAGTGGCACCTTTTGATATACGCCAGCAATTTATGGAGCTAATAGATGAAGAGATTCGCTATCATAAGCAATATGGTAATGGACACATTATTGCTAAGATGAATTCATTAACAGATAAACCGTTGATTCAAAAGTTGTATGAGGCATCGCAGGCTGGAGTGAAGGTGGAACTTATCGTGAGAGGAACATGTTGCTTACGCCCTGGTATTCAAAATGTAAGTGAAAATATTAGGGTGATTAGTCTCGTTGGGCGCTACTTAGAACACAGCCGTATTTATTATTTCCATCATAATGGAGATGAAAAAATTTATTTATCTTCCGCTGACTGGATGACAAGGAATATGGAAAAGCGAGTAGAAATATCTTTTCCAATTCTAGGCCTTGAAATGAAGGCAAGAATAAACGCAATATTACAGCTTGTTTTAGCAGATAATGTAAAAACGCGTGAACAAAACAAAGATGGTGAATACTATTATGTAATCAATAATAGTTCGCAAGAGATTGATAGCCAAGTGAAATTATTTAAGATGGCTTATCAAAATACTGATGTAGAGTGATGTTTTGTATATATGAAATAGTTAATAATAACTTATGAGTAAGTACCTAGTACTAAGATTATAAGGATATTATATATGAATACAAATTGAAAAAAACGACATAACTCCTTTTTTTAGGTGGGAGAGAGCATCCAGCTATGCATAGGAGCGGTCAATCCCACTTCCTGCTCCGTGCAACGGTAAAACAAAGAGAGAAAACGAATGCAGATCACTTTTTGTTCTGTATAGTAGCGGATTATATATTGGAAAATCAAAATGGGTTCATATAGAAAAATGATCAAATAAAATTTCAATTAATAGAAATGAATGAAAAAAGCCTCTTATATAAATAAGGGGCCTTTTCATAGTTTTTGTTTATATCAATAATAATACGGCTGGCATGGCCCTCCGTAACAAGGAAACGGTGTTGGCGGATATGGAGGATAGTAAGATGGTCTAGGGCCGAATGCTAATGCTCCGCCAAGTAAGCCGCCAGCAAGTCCTGCTAAGAATGGAACACCGAAGAAGGGTAAGAAGCGTGAGTCACTTACTGGGCCAATGGGTCCTGAACGAACTAGATAGGGCTGAGGATATGGGTACATGTAAAAACCTCCTTTATTGGACTCATTGTTATCATATGGTGAAAAAGCATGGATGAGCGAGTACAAGAAAGGATATATGAGAAAATAGGCAATTATAGGTTACAGGTGCTGAAGGGTGAATACTGTAATTTCAGGCCTGGACAAAAAACGAAATGGAACACGTGTCCTTCCAAGACCGCGATTTACATAAAGGAGTAATTCTTGAATATGATAAAATCCCTCAATGTAATGTTTTGCTAGTGCTGGGGTAATGATCGCTCCTAAAAAGGGAAGTTGTACTTGTCCACCATGACTATGTCCAGAAAGTTGGAGGTTTACTGGGAAGTTTGCAATTTTAGGTGCTATATCAGGTTCATGTACGAGCACAATTGTATATAGCTCTTTTTGCACATGGTGTAATGTTACCTCGATTTCTGGTTTGCCAAGAAGCATGTCATCGATTCCGAAAATAGAAATTTCACTATTATCGAATAAACGAATACGTTTTTCGGTATTTTGTAATACTTCAAAACCTGCATCACTCATAATTTGACTATAGTATTCGGTTCCATACCCACCATGATCATGGTTTCCATAGATTGCAAATTTACCAAAGGGTGCACGAATATTTCGCAAAATTGAAGAAACAAAAGGAGTTTCGCTATATGTTTGGTAGTCATCGATTAAATCACCAGTAAAAAGGACAATATCAGGCGCAGCACTATTTATTTTTGAAACGATTGTTGAAAGGTGCTGGAGAGAAAAATAGTATCCTAAATGTAAATCACTAAATTGGACGATTTTCATACCGTGAAAGTTTTTGGGAATAAGTGGAGAACGAAGGGTATGATGTGTGAAAGAAAGAAAGTTCGGCTCTATATATTTTGCATAGTAATAGCCGAGACCAGCTGTAATACAAGTATAGAGACAAGTGCGTATTCCTGTTTTTATAAAGTTTCTTCTCGTTATTTGTTTCATAGGAATATGAGCGAACCTATAGTATACAAAAGGAAGTTTATAAGATATACAGGCAAATCATTATAGGTCACTTGGCTCTCCTTTCCATTTATTTCTTGTTCTAGAATTATATTTTGAGATATCGAAAAGTAGTATATATAAATACAAATTGAAAAACCGACAAAAACCTAATCTTTAGGTGGGAGAGAGCATCCGGCCATGCATAGAGGCAGTCAGATTTTTTTCCTGCCCCATGCTAAGTGAAAACAAAGAGAGAAAACAAGTGCGGGTCACTTTTTGTTCTGCATAGCAGTGGATTATATGTCGAAAAACCAAAATGGATTTATATAGATTATAAGAAATATGGCAATGAAAGTGATTTACTTATCTAAAGATATCAGAAAAATTTAAAAATATAAAGATTTCTATGAAATAAAGTGGTAAAATGAATGTGTATTCATTTTTAGGGAGGGGAAATTTTGAAAGAAAAAGTAGCGATTATAACAGGTGGTTCAAGCGGAATGGGAAAAGGGATGGCAGCTCGTTTTGCAAAGGAAGGAGCACGCGTTGTTATTACAGGGCGTACACAAGAAAAGCTGGAAGAAGCGAAAAAGGAGATTGAGCAATTTTCAGGACAAGTATTGACAGTACAAATGGATGTTCGAAATATAGAAGATATAAAAAATATGATTGAATATGTTGATGAAAAATTTGGACGCATTGATATTTTAGTAAATAATGCAGCAGGTAATTTTATTTGTCCTGCGGAAGATTTATCGATTAATGGTTGGAATGCGGTTATTAATATTGTGCTTAACGGAACTTTTTATTGTAGTCAAGCAGTAGGGAAGTATTGGATTGAGAAGGGCATAAAAGGAAATATCATTAATATGGTAGCAACGTATGCATGGGATGCAGGACCGGGTGTCATTCATTCTGCTGCGGCGAAAGCAGGTGTGTTGGCAATGACAAAAACGCTCGCTGTTGAGTGGGGGCGTAAATATGGTATTCGCGTCAATGCAATTGCTCCTGGACCAATTGAACGAACAGGTGGTGCGGATAAATTATGGATTTCAGAAGAGGCAGCCAATCGTACACTGCAAAGCGTCCCGCTTGGTCGGCTTGGTACGCCAGAAGAAATTGCGGGTTTAGCTTTTTATTTATGCTCTGATGAGGCAGCGTACATAAATGGAACGTGTATGACAATGGATGGTGGACAGCATTTGCATCAGTATCCATTTTAAAGGGATTATATAAAGTGAAACGTGGGGATTACTGCCCATGAATGTGAGGTAAAATGTGACGGATTTGTGACATATGAAAGAAAAGTGTTTACAACAGGTGTTTTATAAGGTATATTTAAGACCTCTTTTTTCTTCATAGTAGAATTGCTAATTCCCCTTAGCATTTTACCCCTCTAATCCCTTCAGGAAAACTGAAGGGATTTTTTATTATTTTTCTATACATACCGTGTTATAATTTTTGAAAAGTAAAGGGAGGGAAACATTTTGGTAGATGCATTAGATGTGATGAGTAATTTAGATAAAGTCCTTCCTTATTATCAAGCTATTTTTAGTGCTGATGAGCATACAGTAATTGGATATGAGGTAGTAGGACGTATCCAAACGGAAGAAGGGATACAAAGTCTTTCTTCTTTTTTTCATGATGATTCCATTCCAGGTGAATTTCAACTAGAGGCGGATAATGTCATAGTAGAAAAAGCATTAGAACGTTACTTGGAAACAGATCAAAAATTTTTATTGTTTATACATCGGGGTGCGAACATATTAATGAATGATGAAGATGAAAGTTTACTTCATTTGCTGTTAATGTATGAAAAAAAAGGATTGAACTTAGGGAATATCGTTTTAGAAATAACAGAGCATGATTGTAAGGAAGATATAGAACAATTTAATCACTTACTTATGTATTACCGTACATATGGCATTCAAATTTCAATTAATAAAGTAGGGACAGGTACGAGTAATCTAGAACGAATTAGTGTGCTGGCACCTGATATTTTAAAGGTGGACTTAACGAATTTAAGACAAACTGCACTTTTACAATCTTATCAAGATATTTTATATTCTTTGTCTTTATTAGCAAGAAGAATTGGTGCGACATTATTATATGAAGAAATTGATGCTTTTTACCAACTGCAATACGCTTGGAAAAATGGTGGAAGATATTATCAAGGGGATTATTTAAAAAAATGTTTACCTGATTTTATTGAAGCGGATATTTTAAAAGAACGTCTTGGTAATGAATGTCATCAATTTATTCAACATGAAAAGAAAAAACTACAAAAAATTTATCAATTAACGGAAACATTGCGTAATCAAGTTGGGAATGTTTTATCTAAGCAGAAAAAGAATGAAGACGTTAATGATTGGTTATTGCATTTTAGTCAACATGTATCGCATTATAGTTTTCGAATCTTTATTTGTAATGAAGACGGCTTTCAGCAATCAGGAAACATTATGAAAAAAGATGGTGAATGGATTGTTATGCCAGAGTATTATATGAAAAATTGGAGCTGGCGTCCGTATTTTTTAGAAAATATAATGAAAATGAGATTTGAAAATAAAGCAAGACTCTCTGATTTATATGCAGATATAGAAACAGGAGAGATGGTACGAACGTTTTCCTTTCCAATTGACGATGAACATTTTTTATTTATTGATTTGTCCTATGAATTTTTATACGAAGAAGATGTTTTATTTTAATGCACGAAGCAATTCGTGCATTTTTTTGTTTGTTTTTAGCATAAATTGGTAATAGTGAAAAAGATGGCAAAAATGCTGTCTATCATTGTAAAGATTTTACGAACGAAACCATCCCTTTCTTTACATAATCATTGTTACAATGAATACTACAAAGACAAGCTCTGTTAAAGGAAGGTGAGAAAATGAGAAAATATGGAATTTGGTTTGTTCTATTTTTATGTGTTGCCTTTCTAGTTGGGTATAGTGTTACAACGGTTCTTGGTAAAGAAGAAATAAAAGTGGATCGAAAAGAAGTGTTTACAACCATTCAAAAGGGATATGAGGTACAATTTTCAATTCGTGGGAAGCATTTATCAATGGGGAAGATGTATGATGCACTATCACCTTATTTTACAAATAACTTTCTTCAAGTTTTTACAGATGAAAATAGTAACGGTGACAAACAAAGTGGTGAACATTTACTTCCTACAAAAGAAGCTCCTTTTTCTTTTACTTCTCAAACAAAGTTAGCATTTGACGAAGAACATGGGCTTTTATACGTATATGAATGGGTGAAAAATGAACAATATCAAATTATCACGTTGCAAAAGGAAGAAGGGAAATGGAAATTAGCTGGTTATCATGAGAGTCAGGAGCTTTTAATAGAAATGAAAAAATTACAAGAGTTGAAAGAACAGGAATAGGTGAATCATTGCCTATTCCTGTTCTAGATTTAGTAACTGTTGTAATTTTTCAATTTGAAAACCAGAGACAACTTCCCCATCAATGACAACGGTTGGAGTTGAGTATGAGTTATAGTCATATAAAAGACGGTCGCGAGCAGCGGTATCCTTTTTGACATCAAATTCTTTGTATGTTATGTTGTTGTGTTTTAAGAATTCTTTTACAATGGTACATGGTGGGCAATCTGGTTGTGTATAAACCTCTATTTTTTTCATTATAAATCCTCCTCTTTTTCTGCTTTTTATTATATTCCGCAGCTACAAAAACCGCAATAAAGGAAAAAAAAGATTTCCTTTCCGCTTTTTACTTCTTTTTTCGACAAATTTTAGTTGAGTTTCTCGTCAAGAAGCTTTATCCTAGAGTGTGGAACATTTTTTCTGTTATGACGGATAGAATGAGTATAGCTGTAAAACCTATTGGTAGGAAGATTAGAGAAAGGGGAGATTTCATGTCTCTACTCCAAGGAATTTTAACTCGACTTGTTAGTCTACAAGAACAAGCTGAAAGCGGTGAAGTAGCACAACGCTATTTTGAAGTGAACGGTGAACGCAAATGTAGCGTGAAATTTTTCGATAAAAGTGAAATGTATGAGTTAGAAGTGTATCAGCAAGGCGAAAAGCCACAAGTGTATCAATTCGATAACATTGATATGGTTGCAATTGAGATCTACGATATTATTTCTTGATACATACAAAAAAGGTACCGCGAGAAGCGGTACCTTTTTTGGTGATTTTAATAATAACTTCATTCTTCATTAATGGGTAGTAAGAGGATAAGGAATTAAAGAAGATATGTGGAGATAACGATTTGTAAAAGCTTGATGGAAGTTTCACTTTATATGTATAAGATTTTTTGGTTCTTCCTACACTGGTATTAAAAGTTTGAAGGGAATGTGGAGTGTGGAACGATTACCAATTGTTGTTTGTCCAAAATGTCATATGTCATTTGAAATTGATCATGTGCTAACAGCTCAGTCTAATCAGAATGTAATTTATACTTGTCCAGCATGTAAGTATTCCATCCGAAATATAGAAACAAGTAAAGGATAATAAAGTCATATTTTCCTCTTTTGTCCCATACAATGAGAATGCAAAAAGTCTGTCTAATCGAAGGGACGTGACTATGTGGACGGTGAGCATCCATTTTATAATGTATCAGAGAGAAATATGAATTTTGAAACGGTTTTCTCACGCATCTGTAATTTTATTAAAAGAGATCCACGCAATTTATATCGACTGTCTATTGGAACTGATTCACAAGCACATCAAAAAGATACTCGTTTTATTACGGCAGTGCACATTCATCGTGTTGGGAAAGGAGCATGGGGATGTTTAAAACATAAAGCAGTACATAAAAGACCACCTACCTTACGTGAGAAAATATATTTAGAAACACAGTTTAGTCAAGAAGTCGCCTGTTTGTTTACACCGGAACATATAAGGCGGATATGGGAGATTTTACATCCATACGCTCATGAAGGAGCTGGATTTGTAATGGAAATTCACTTGGATATAGGAAATAATGGATTAACAAAAGAATTTATTTCGGATATGACAATGAAGGTGAAGGCGATGGGGCTGACTGCAAAAATTAAACCTGATGCTTATGCAGCTTTTAGTTATGCAAATCGATATACAAAGTGAAAAACTGAATTTTTTATCTATTAAACTAAGCGAATATTTTATATAATAAATAATAAGAAAAAAGCATAAGGAGAGGAGTATATGCAGACGGAAGTTACTTTAACAAACGAAGAAAAAAGCTTGCTGTTAGATATTTTATTTCGTCAAAACTACGCTACTGAAATTCTAGCTGTTGAGCTTACAGATATTGAAATTGGTTTAAAAAAAGCTGATATTTCCCAATATAGAAGAATTACAAGGTTATTTAATCGATTAAAAAATGAAGGATACTAAGAGCTACCAGAAAGGTAGTCTTTTTTTTGTGTTCTATGGTAAAATGAACTGTGTATCATTATTTTTTGTTGTAATAAATAAGGACAAAATAATAATATGAAAACGCTATCATAAGATATGAGTAGAAATGGGAAATAAAGTGAAACTTTTAGCCGTGGATATGATTAACTTCGAACAGTAAGGTTCTTATGAATAGTCTATTGGAGATCATGTTAGCAGGAAAAAGGGAGAAAAAGTGGGGGATATAAAATGATTAGTATTCCGAAAGATGAGTTTCAACAAGTTCTTGTAAAGGATTTAATGATTTCATCAGAAAAAGTTGCACATGTTCAAATTGGAAATAGCTTAGAACATGCTTTACTTGTTCTTGTAAAGTCTGGATATTCTGCGATTCCTGTTTTAGATCCCATGTATAAATTGCATGGATTAATAAGTACTGCGATGATTTTGGATGGTATTTTAGGGTTAGAACGCATTGAATTTGAAAAGCTTGAGGATATGAAAGTGGAGAATGTAATGAAAAAGGACATTCCGAATCTTGGACTTGAAGATTCATTTGCTAAAGCGTTAGAAATGACAATTGATCATCCATTTATTTGTGCTGTAAACAATGACGGGTACTTTGAAGGAATTTTAACAAGGCGTGCTATTTTAAAATTGTTGAACAAAAAAGTAAGACAGTATAATCGATAAAGAAGGGTAAGCGACTTCGAATAAAAAAGAAGTCGCTTTTTTATCATGCGTCTCTTTTCCATTGTGTATAGGGAACAGCGTCAACAAGTATAAAAGGTTAAGTGAAATGTCAATTTATCCAAGCTTCTTGAAAATAAAAATTAAATATCGCATGTTAGAGAATAGTGCAACATATATATTGAGCTTAGATGTAAGATAAGGAAAGAGGGAGAAAGTTGCAAATTGATGATTTTCAAATGATGGTTGTTTTAGCACAGGAATCCAATATGAGAAAAGCTGCGGAGCGCTTATTCGTTTCACAACCTGCACTCAGTCAACGATTACAATCAATGGAAAAACAGTGGGGAATGAAATTTTTTATCCGTTCTCAAAAAGGCCTGACAATTACACCAGAAGGGGAAAAAGTGGCCAATTATGCGAAAGATATGTTGCAAAGGGAAGAGGCAATTAAAAGTGAATTAGCAATCTATCGTACGGAAACATATGGGACATTAAAGATAGCTGTGGCATCTGTGATTGGACAATATTGGTTACCACCTGTTTTAAAGCGGTTTGTACAAAAATATCCATTTGTTAAAATTTCCCTTTTCACGGGATGGAGTAGTGAAGTACAGAAGCAATTCTATGAAGGGGATGTTCATGTAGCTATACTACGAGGGAAACAAGAATATAAAGGGTATAAACAGCAATTATTTGAGGATGAGCTGTATTTAGTTGACACAGAAATTAAAGATATTTCTATGTTGAAAGATACAAACAGACCGTTTATACAATTTAAAAGCGATTCCACATACTATGGACAAATACAAAATTGGTGGTATAGTTTATTTTCTAATCCTCCTAAACGAACGATTGTAGTTGATCAAATTGAAACATGTAAGCAGCTCGTTTTAAATGGAATTGGTTATGCGCTGTTGCCTTCTACTGTGTTAAAAGAAGTAAGAGAAAAGACATATAAAACGCCTGTTCAATTGACTCGAGAAACGTGGTTATTGACAAGCGATTCTGCAAGGCAACTTAAGCAAGTGCAAGCATTTTTAGATATTATAGAAGAAATTCAAATGGAAAAATAAGATTATTGTCTTGCTAGTAGCTCTTTCGTTTGGTAGAGTAACATTATAAATGGATTTAGGAGGCAACAAGCATGAAAATGATGGATGCAAACGAAATTATTTCGTTTATTCAAAAAAGCGAGAAGAAAACTCCTGTAAAGGTATACATAAAAGGGGATTTAAAAGAAGTAACATTCCCTGAAACAGTACAAGCATTTGTAAATAAAAAATCTGGTGTTTTATTTGGAGAATGGTCTGAGATTAAGACAATTCTTGAAGACAATAAAAAGCACGTTGTAGATTACGTTGTTGAAAACGACCGTCGTAATTCTGCTATTCCAATGCTTGATTTAAAAGGTATTAAAGCTCGTATTGAACCAGGTGCAATTATTCGTGACCATGTTGAAATCGGTGATAATGCAGTTATTATGATGAATGCAACGATTAATATCGGTGCAGTAATCGGTGAAGGTTCAATGATTGATATGAATGCAGTGCTTGGCGGACGTGCTACAGTAGGTAAAAACTGTCACGTTGGTGCTGGGGCAGTACTTGCAGGTGTGATCGAACCACCTTCTGCAAAACCAGTTATCGTTGAAGATGACGTTGTAATTGGTGCAAATGTAGTTGTCCTAGAAGGTGTTACAGTTGGTAAAGGCGCGGTTGTTGCAGCAGGTGCAGTTGTAACGGAAGATGTACCGCCATATACAGTGGTTGCAGGAACACCAGCTCGTGTTATTAAAGAAATTGATGAGAAGACAAAAGCAAAAACAGAAATTAAACAAGAACTTCGTCAATTAAACCCAGAAAAATAAAGTACAAAAGCGTAAGGGCAAATAGGCTCTTACGCTTTTTATAAAGTGAAACTTTTACGGGCAGTTGATCACCCACCTAACTTCTTTGCTTTCGCTGAATTTTGAGTTGGAGGTCTTACTGCCCGCGAATAGCGAGATAAATGGTGGTGGAGACATGACAGTCAGTAAATTTGTACAAATTCGTAGGGATTTACATAAGATTCCGGAGTTAGGGTTTAAGGAATGGAAAACACAACAATATATTTTAGATTATATTTATACTCTTCCTAAGGAATATATTGAAGTTAAAACATGGAAAACGGGCGTAATCGTTAAAGTGAATGGCAGAAATCCAAGGAAAACGATTGGTTATCGTGCAGATATTGATGGTTTACCGATTTCAGAGGAAACTGGGTATGAATTCGCTTCTATTCATGAAGGAATGATGCATGCATGTGGTCATGATGTGCATGCTACAATCGGCTTAGGACTCTTAACAGCGGTTGTAAATGACAGGATAGATGATAACCTTGTAGTTATTTTTCAACCGGCGGAGGAAGGACCAGGTGGCGCTTTACCTATGTTAGGAAGCGAAGAACTACAAGAGTGGAAGCCTGATATCATTCTAGGTCTTCATATCGCACCAGAGTATCCAGTGGGGACAATCGCAACAAAAGAAGGATTACTATTTGCAAATACATCGGAACTATATATTGATTTAAAAGGAAAAGGTGGACATGCAGCATATCCACATACTGCGAACGATATGATCGTTGCGGCAAGTCATCTTGTTACACAGCTTCAATCGGTTGTTAGTCGTAATGTGAATCCACTTGATAGTGCGGTTATTACAATTGGTAAAATTACAGGTGGTACAGTCCAAAACATTATTGCAGAAAAGTCTCGCCTAGAAGGGACAATTCGAACACTATCAGTTGAATCGATGAGACGAGTGAAGAGCAGAATAGAAGCGATTGTCACAGGTATCGAAGCAGCATTTCAATGTGAAGCTGTTATTGATTATGGAGCAATGTATCATCAAGTATATAATCATGAAGAGTTAACGCAAGAGTTTATGATGTTTGCATCTGAGCAAACGAATATGAATGTTGTTACATGTACAGAGGCGATGACAGGAGAAGATTTCGGGTATATGCTTCGTGATATCCCAGGATTTATGTTTTGGCTTGGGGTAGACTCAGAATATGGTTTACATCATGCAAAGCTACAACCGAAAGAAGAGGCAATCGAACAAACCATTTCGTTTTTAAATCAATATGTAAAATGGAAAGGGAACAGGGGTTAAAGCCTGTTCTTTTTATGTGGAAAATTATAATTTATGATGCATTTTTTTTGTAATTCTAACACAATACTTTATAATGGTAGGTGGAGGAACAAGTTGTTAGTAAGTTATTTTATAATAATTATCAAATAAAATTGACTAAAAACTAATTCCTCTTATATAATACAAGAGTAGACAATATATGATAAAAAATTTACGGAGGTTGATACATATGGCAGAACGTATGGTAGCAAAACAAGCGCCACGCTTTGAAATGGACGCTGTTATGCCAAACAAAGAATTTGGTAAAGTAAGTCTTGAAGAGGTTATGAAACAGGACAAATGGACGGTACTTTTCTTCTATCCAATGGACTTCACTTTCGTATGTCCAACAGAAATTATCGCACTTTCTGATCGTTATGATGAGTTCGAAGATTTAGATGCAGAAGTAATTGGTGTATCTACTGATACAATTCACACTCACTTAGCTTGGATTAACACTGACCGTACGAAAAACGGTTTAGGTGAATTAAAATACCCTCTAGCTGCTGATACAAACCATGTAGTATCTCGTGACTACGGTGTATTACTTGAAGAAGAAGGTATCGCACTTCGTGGTTTATTCATCATTAGCCCAGAAGGCGAATTAATGTACCAAGTTGTACATCACAACAACATTGGCCGTGAAGTTGACGAAGTAATTCGTGTTCTTCAAGCTCTTCAAACTGGTGGACTTTGCCCAGCAAACTGGAAACCAGGTCAAGCAACTTTAAACGTTTAATTTTATTGTGAAATATAGCAGGGTCTAACAATATTTTGTTAGGCCTTTCTCTACATTCGTAAGGGGGGAAAATCATGAAATTACGTCAACCAATGCCTTCTTTAGACGGTGCAACAACAGTGTTAAATGGAGAAGTAGTACGTGAATCACTAATTGGCGAAAAGCCAACACTTATTCATTTCTGGTCAGTTAGTTGTCACTTATGTAAAGAAGCAATGCCAGATATTAATAAATTCCGTGATGAATATAAAGAGCAATTAAATGTTGTTGCAGTTCATATGCCACGTTCAGAAGAAGATTTAAATCTTGAGCAAGTGGAAGCAGTTGCAAAAGAGCACGGAATATCCCAACCGATTTTGGTGGATAACCAACACAAGATTGCCGATGCATTTGAAAATCAATATGTACCAGCGTATTATGTATTTGATAAAAATGGTGTGCTTCGTCATTTCCAAGCAGGTGGAAGTGGAATGAAAATGCTAACAAAACGAGTAAATCGTGTGTTAGATGAAGCGAAAAAAGAAGCTGAATAAGATGGGAAGCTTTCTCTTTACATGCTAGATGACTTGGAAGGAGAAGTTTCTTTTGATATGTGCAAAGCCTCCTTTTCATTAGGAGGTTTTTGTTTTATTACGCTATTCATGGGTGGTAAGAGCTCCACCTCAACATGCAGCGAAAGTAAAGAAGGTAGGTGGGGGGGAGAAACCTCCATTGATTAAAATTTCACTTTATAAATAGTAGGATAAATGAGAAATGGGACGTGTACATACTAATTTAGAAATAAAAATCTTACTGAAGGAAATGGAACTGTATGTTTTAGTTTACTTTTTATGCGATAAATGTGTAAAATCAATGTGATATATAGAAAAAAGGGTGGGGAATCAGGTGCAGATTGGCAGTGCAATCTTGTGTTTCTTTTTATACGCATATGTTATTATTGCAGCAGTTTATTTCGGGATAAGTTTTTACGCATATCGCTTAACGAATAAACGAGGATATGAAGAAACATATAAATGGGTGAAAGGTTATTTATCACCAGTATTAGAGATTATGAATGGATTCGTTCTTTTTTTATTTATTGGTCTAATTGCCTTTTCGACAAGTCTAGTTGGAAATAAGACAACATTATTTGTAATTGGCGTCACTATTTTTATGCTTTTAGGAATTCGAATAGGAAATGCTGTGTTTTGGAATGAAAGGAAAATTGACGGATGGACAGGTATGCTGATTCCAAGTATGTTAGCAGCTATTGTTACGAATATAGAACATGAATATAATCAGTTACATTTTTGGTTAATCATCGTATTAACAATTCTTTCTGTCCTGTATATAAGTACAGCATTTTTAACGTATTGCGCAAATGAAAAAGGTGATTTTAATGGGATTCGATTTTTTCGGAGTCGAGCGTTATTTTGGAGTGTTCCCACGATGTTAGTCATTGGAATTATTGCACTTGTTGTAAATGGATATAACTTTGCAGGATGGCAAGTGTTTTTAGAGACCTGGTGGATATTTATTATTTCATTTTGTGCATTTTTAGGAGCAACTCATTATTTATTTCATCAACAGCATTATAAATGGGCGCTCTTATTTGCTTTTACACAGCTCTTATTTGCCTTTTTTGGTCAAGAAACATTATTATTTGTGTTTCAAACGTTTAGTTCGTTTGGAAATATTTTTGTTTTTGGTATGCTCATTTGTATTATTGCATTTTATTTGCAGCAGTATTTCTATATACAAAAGCAAAAATAAGTATACGTTGATTACTAGTCTTTGTGGCGAATATAAAGTATGCTACAATAAAAGTAGACAGGACTTGATGTTATTGGAGGAATTCATGTGAGTGAGAAAGAGAAAGAATTTGCTGTCATCGGACTTGGACGTTTTGGAGGCAGTATTTGTCGTGAATTAGCTCAATTAGGTATGGAAGTAATGGCAATTGATTCTGATGAAGACAAGATAAATGAATTTGCAAATATTGCTTCGCATGCAGTGATTGCAGATTCAACAGATGAAATGGTCTTAAAGAGCCTTGGAATTCGCAATTTCGATCATGTAGTTGTTGCGATTGGTGACAATTTAAATGCGAGTATTTTAACGACTCTTATTTTAAAAGAATTAGGCGTAAAAAATATTACTGTTAAGGCTCAAAATGATTATCATGAAAAAGTGTTAACTAAAATAGGGGCAGATCATATTGTCCATCCTGAACGCGATATGGGAAAACGAATTGCGAATAATATTGCTTCAAGTAACGTATTAGATTACTTAGAGCTTTCAGATGAGCATAGTATTGTAGAAATTATCGCAAATAAAAAAATTGATGGCCACTCTTTAATTGAACTAGATATTCGTGCGAAGTTTGGATTAAACATTGTGGCAATTAAGCGAGGGAAGGAAGTTATTGTTTCTCCTCGAGCTACAGAAAATATTCAATCAGGAGATATTTTAATTGTAATTGGTCATGATGATGAAGTGAATCGCTTTAAGCACTTCTTACGATAGGATATAATGTGAAATAAAAAAGGACAATGCTCGCAGCAAGCATTGTCCTTTTTTTATATTTCCATAATGATTGGTAAAATCATTGGACGGCGTTTTGTTTTTTCATACAAGAATGGTGCTAATGTATCTGTAATCTCATTTTTAATTTCAGACCATTGTGTTGTCTTTCGCTCCATTACTTTTTCTAAATGAGTAGTAATTAAAGTTTGTGCATCGTTGATTAAATCGCTACTCTCACGCATATAAACGAATCCACGAGAGATAATATCAGGTCCTGCTGCAACTTTAAATTCTTTCATATCAATGCTGACAACTACGATAACAAGTCCTTCTTCAGAAAGAATACGACGGTCGCGTAATACAATGTTACCAATATCACCAATGCCGTTTCCATCAATATAAACAGAGCCGGATGGGATTTTTCCAGCAACGTTTGCTTCATCTGAACGTAAGGCAAGAACATCACCATTGTCCATAATGAAGCAATTTTCTTCTGGAATACCACAATCGTTTGCCAATTTCATATGCATACGTTGCATGCGAAATTCACCATGAATTGGCATAAAGTATTTAGGTTTAATGAGACGTAGCATTAACTTCTGTTCTTCTTGTCCACCATGTCCACTTGTGTGAATGTTTGAAAGTTTACCATGAATAACATCAGCACCAGCACGGTATAACATATTAATTGTACGGCTTACGCTAACTGTATTCCCTGGAATTGGTGAAGAAGAGAAAACAACTGTATCACCAGGGATAATTTGAATTTGACGATGTGTACCGTTAGCAATACGAGAGAGTGCTGCCATTGGTTCCCCTTGACTACCTGTGCATAAAATAACAACTTTATTAGCTGGTAGGCGATTTAGTTGAGACGCTTCTATAAATGTATCTTTTGGACAACGAATATAACCAAGATTATGACCAATCTCAATTGCTGCTTCCATGCTTCGGCCAAATACAGCTACTTTACGATTGTTTTCAACAGCAGCTTCTACAACTTGTTGTAAACGATGAATATTGGACGCGAAGGTTGCAAAGATAATACGTCCTTCCACTTTGCGGAAAATATCTTGAATGCTATCACCGACGCGGCGTTCAGACATTGTAAAGTTAGGTACTTCACTATTGGTACTATCAGATAAGAGACAAAGGACACCGTCTTTACCGATTTCTGCCATTTTCGTTAAATCTGCTGGTTCCCCTACTGGTGTGAAATCAAATTTAAAGTCTCCCGTATGAACAATTTGCCCTTGCGGTGTTTTCACAACAACTCCATATGAATCTGGAATACTGTGCGTCGTACGGAAGAAGGAAACAGATGTCTTTTTGAATTTAATAACATCGTCTTCTTGAATTTCGTAAAGTTTTGCTTTACGAAGTAATCCGTGCTCTTCTAACTTGTTTTTAATTAAGGCGATTGCCAATTTCCCACCATAAATTGGGATGTTCACTTGGCGTAATAAATAAGGGATTCCACCGATATGATCTTCGTGACCATGTGTGATAAATAACCCTTTAATTTTATCTTCGTTTCGTACAAAATAAGTGTAATCAGGAATCACGTAATCGATTCCGAGAAGTTCGTCTTCTGGAAATTTAATTCCAGCATCAATTATAATAATTTCATCTTGAAATTGGACAGCATATGTATTTTTGCCGATTTCACCGAGTCCACCAAGAGCAAAAACGGCCGCCTGATCATTTTTTAGGAATTTCATAAATTATACGATCTCCGTTAATGTTAAATCAGCATTTTGCTTTTCGTATTCAAGATGAGCGCCAGTAACAGATTGGACAAACTCAATATTATATGCGAACTTTTGTAATTTTGTACGAACGTCTCTTTCAGATTCCGCTTCTAAATATAAAACTTTTGTATTTTCACGTACTGGAACCTCAGTCATTTTTTCTTGATAGAATACTTTAAAAATCATTGGGAAAACCTCTCCTTGTCTATGTTTTGCATTATCTGTTACCTATTATAAAGCAAATAGTCATGATTTTCATGTTTTTTCGAATGAGAATGAAGAAAAAGCCCGAAATGGGCACGATTTAAGCCATGGTCTTTTTACGGACTAAATCGTTTAAATATCGTTTTAACTTTTTCTTCAGCTTCTTCAGCATGATTACTCCTTCCTTTCCTTATTTCAAATATGCATACTTATTTTTTGTTTAGTCAGTAGTAACTCTTCATCTCTACATACTAGGAAATCATAGAAGAGAAATGAGGGAAGTGCTGTCCGGATATTCAAGGGTTTTATTGACTCGTGCAGATGTAATCTTATGTTACGTTTTTGGCTCTCACAGGCAGTATGCCCCCCAGTTATGAATATAGTATGAGATAGATTAGAAAAGAAAATTCATTCAAACAAACATCAATGTTCTTTTGATAGTATATGCATATTGTGCGAATAAGGTTAGGAAGTGAACGCTTTCTTCACAGATGTTTAATATGTTATACTTTTTTTTAGGATTTGAAAAGAAATAGTCAAGGTAGGAACATAGAAGGGCTAGAAAGGGTTTTGAAAATGAATGATAAAATCGTCTTTTTTGATATTGATGGAACATTACTAGATCATGATAAAAAAATTCCGCAATCTACAAGAGAAGCCGTGCGTATGTTGCAGGAAAAAGGAGTACATGTGGCAATTGCGACAGGGCGTGCGCCTTTCATGTTTGAAGATATTCGTAATGAACTTAATATTCATAATTATGTTAGTTTTAATGGCCAATATGTTGTATTTGAAGATGAGGTTATATTTAAAAATCCGCTACATTCTAATACGTTACATACATTTACAAGATTTGCAAAGCAAGAGGGATACCCGCTTGTTTATTTAGATCATAAGGATATGAAGGCAACAGTAGAATATCATGATTATGTAAAAGAAAGTTTCGGAAGTTTGGAGTTTGAACATCCAGTATATGAACCGGGTTTTTATGAAAAACGTGATATTTATCAAACGCTTCTTTTTTGCCAAGCAGGTGAAGAAGAAAAGTTTCTTCATGATTATCCAGATTTTCACTTTATTCGTTGGCATGCATATTCGATGGACATTATCCCAAATGGTGGTTCAAAAGCAAAGGGAATTGAAAAGTTTATTGAGAAATTAGGATTTAAACGTGAACAGGTCTATGCTTTTGGAGATGGGTTAAATGATTTAGAGATGATTGAAGCGGTAGGAACAGGTATTGTGATGGGGAATGGTCATGAGGATTTGAAAAAACTTGCTAATTATGTGACGAAAGATGTTAGTGAAGATGGGATTCTTCACGGCTTACAGTGGGCTCATTTATTGTAACAAAAGAGTATGGGAACCATTTCATTATAAAAAAAGCAGGAGCTAAAGCTTCTGCTTTTTTGTTATTTTATCTTTCGAATGGTTTTGCATCATCAGGGGATGCAAAAGGGTTTTCTTGATTAATGTGGTCATAGAACATTACGCCGTTTAAATGATCAATTTCATGTTGAAATACAATCGCTGGTAACCCTTTTAAACGTAATTTTACTTCTTCACCATCGATAGTAGTCGCTTTAACTGTGATTCGTGTGTAACGCGGAACGTAGCCGGGAACTTCACGATCTACAGATAGGCACCCTTCGCCGCCCGATAAGTATGTACGTTCAACGGAGTGACTAATAATTTTTGGATTGAATAAAGCATAGCTGTATAATGTCTCATTTGTATCAGTAACATGAACAGCAATCATTCTTTTTGAAATGCCAATTTGTGGTGCAGCAATCCCGATTCCTGGACGTAAATTATATTTTTCAACCATTTCAGGGTGTTGACTGTTTATTACAAGTTCGATCATTTCTTTAAGAGTACGTATATCTTCTTCACTTGCTGGCAGAGGTACTTCTTCTGCTACTGCTCGTAGAATGGGATTTCCTTCACGAATTACATCATTCATTGTAAGCATTCACAATCTCTCCTTTCTCCTTTAGTCTACCAAAGGAGCTGAAAAAAGTCATGATAAAGTACATAGCCTCTATATATAATTGGAGAGAATTAAGAGTATGCCGGGTGCGGCACTTTCTTCATCAGAGTTCGTTTAGTAAAAAGAAAAGACGGCATAGCCGCCTGTTTCTTTCTATAGTTGTTTTGTTTTACATTAACGAATGCAAGCAGCACCAACGATAATTAAAAGGATAAACAATACAACGATTAAGGCAAAGCCGCGTCCGGATCCTCCTCCGCAAGAACCTCCATAGCCATAGGAAGGATATGAACAAGTTGGATAGCAATATGTGTATCCGTACATGAGATGACCTCCTTTATCATTTCCCGCTAACACTGCGGTTATTATAATGTATGGGAGAGTGATTAGGAGTGTATAGACATTCGCCTAGAAAAGGAAGAAGCGATTGCATATTTTTGTTGTAAAGAGAGAAAAACTAAGAAGAATTAATCGTTTACATATTATTCTACGATGAAAAGATGGTTAAAAAGGGAATAATATAACAGTAGGTTATTGCTTACTAATACAGATGTGAAAATGAAAACACCTATGTACAGTGGAAACCTCAATGTTATTCATAAAAAAAAACGTAACCAAAGTAATTGACATCGTGATTAGAATAGTTGTAAACTAAAAAACGTGATCAAGATTGTATTAATATGTTTCTGAAAAAACATTAGTACAGATTGTTAGGTACACAAAATTATTCTCAACCGGCGAGGTTTCCTGTCGGTTTACATGGTTGCGTTTTCTTTCTAGCTAGTTGCTAGTGAAAGCGTTTCAGAATATGGTTCAAGAGAGGAAGAGGTGAACGGAATGGGTACTAAAACAAAAAAGACCCTATTTAATGTTGATGAGCAAATGAAAGCTATCGCAGCTCAATTTGAAACATTACAAATTTTAAATGAAAAAGGCGAAGTTGTGAATGAAGCAGCAATGCCTGAATTAACTGATGATCAATTAAAAGAATTAATGCGCCGTATGGTGTATACTCGCGTACTAGATCAACGTTCTATTTCTTTAAACCGTCAAGGACGTTTAGGTTTCTACGCACCAACAGCTGGACAAGAAGCTTCTCAATTAGCAAGTCATTTCGCACTTGAAGCAGAAGACTTCATCTTACCAGGATATCGTGACGTTCCACAATTAGTATGGCATGGTTTACCATTATACCAAGCATTCTTATTCTCTCGTGGACACTTCATGGGTAACCAAATGCCTGAAAATGTAAATGCACTTGCTCCACAAATCATCATCGGTGCGCAAATTATCCAAACTGCTGGTGTTGCGTTAGGTATGAAATTACGTGGTAAAAAATCTGTTGCAATTACTTACACAGGTGACGGCGGTGCTTCTCAAGGTGACTTCTACGAAGGTATGAACTTTGCAGGTGCATTCAAAGCTCCAGCAATCTTCGTTGTTCAAAACAACCGTTATGCAATTTCTACTCCAGTAGAAAAACAATCTGCAGCAAAAACTGTAGCGCAAAAAGCAGTAGCAGCAGGTATTTACGGAATTCAAGTAGACGGTATGGACCCATTAGCTGTATACGCAGCAACTGCTTTTGCTCGTGAGCGCGCAGTAAATGGCGAAGGTCCTACTTTAATCGAGACTTTAACATTCCGTTATGGTCCACATACAATGGCTGGTGATGACCCAACTCGTTACCGTACAAAAGATATCGAAAACGAATGGGAACAAAAAGATCCAATCGTACGCTTCCGTGCATTCTTAGAAAACAAAGGCCTATGGTCTCAAGAAGTAGAAGAAAAGGTAATCGAAGAAGCTAAAGAAGATATCAAACAAGCAATTGCTAAGGCTGACCAAGCTCCAAAACAAAAAGTTACTGATTTAATGGAAATCATGTACGAAAAAATGCCTTACAACTTAGCTGAACAGTATGAAATTTACAAAGAAAAGGAGTCGAAGTAAGCCATGGCTCAAATGACAATGATTCAAGCAATCACTGATGCTTTACGCGTTGAAATGAAAAATGACCCTAACGTACTTGTGTTTGGTGAAGACGTTGGTGTAAACGGCGGTGTATTCCGTGCTACTGAAGGTTTACAAGCTGAATTCGGTGAAGACCGTGTAATGGATACTCCACTTGCAGAGTCTGGTATTGGTGGACTTGCAGTTGGACTTGCACTTGAAGGATTCCGTCCAGTTCCAGAAATCCAATTCTTTGGTTTCGTTTATGAAGTAATGGATTCAATTTCTGGTCAATTAGCTCGTATGCGTTACCGTTCTGGTGGACGTTGGACTGCTCCAGTAACAGTTCGTTCTCCATTCGGTGGTGGTGTTCATACTCCTGAACTACATGCTGATAGCTTAGAAGGATTAGTGGCTCAACAACCTGGTCTAAAAGTTGTTATTCCATCTACTCCATACGATGCAAAAGGTCTTTTAATCTCTGCGATTCGTGACAACGATCCAGTTATCTACTTAGAGCATATGAAATTGTACCGTTCATTCCGTCAAGATGTACCAGAAGGCGAATACACAATTGATTTAGGTAAAGCTGATATCAAACGTGAAGGTACAGATGTATCTGTTATCGCTTACGGTGCTATGGTTCACGCTGCATTAAAAGCTGCTGAAGAACTTGAAAAAGAAGGTATCTCTTTAGAGGTTGTTGACTTACGTACAGTTCAACCATTAGATATCGAAACAATCATTGCTTCTGTTGAAAAAACAGGCCGCGTAGTTGTTGTTCAAGAAGCTCAAAAACAAGCTGGTATTGCAGCAAACGTTGTAGCGGAAATTAACGACCGTGCAATCTTAAACTTAGAAGCTCCAGTTGTACGTGTTGCAGCTGCTGATACAGTATTCCCATTCTCTCAAGCTGAGAGCGTATGGTTACCAAACCATAAAGATATTGTTGAAGCTGTTAACAAAGTAATGAACTTCTAATTTTAGTTTTTCATGTGCAAAAGAAATCAGCACATGCTGATTTCTTTTGTGCTTATTCCATAATAATGATATGAATCAGGGGGCTGAATTCCGTGGCATTTGAATTTAAACTACCAGATATCGGTGAAGGTATCCACGAAGGTGAAATCGTAAAATGGTTTATTAAACCAGGCGATGAAGTAAACGAAGACGACGTACTTCTTGAAGTACAAAATGATAAAGCAGTTGTAGAGATCCCTTCTCCAGTTAAAGGTAAAGTACTTGAAGTACTTGTAGAAGAAGGTACAGTTGCAGTGGTAGGAGATACTTTAATTAAGTTTGATGCTCCTGGATACGAAAACCTTAAATTTAAAGGTGACGACCATGACGATGCTCCAAAAGCAGAGGAAGCAAAAGCAGAAGCTCCAGTAGCAGCTACTTCAGCTCCAGCAGAAGCTGAAGAAGTAGTAAACGAGCGCGTAATTGCTATGCCATCTGTACGTAAGTACGCTCGTGAAAAAGGTGTAGACATTCATAAAGTAGCTGGCACTGGTAAAAATGGCCGCGTTGTAAAAGCTGACATCGATGCATTTGCAAATGGTGGACAAGCAGTAGCAGCAACTGAAGCTCCAGTAGCAGAAGCTCCAGCAGCAGCGAAAGAAGAAGCACCAAAAGCACAACCAATCCCAGCTGGTGAATACCCAGAAACTCGTGAGAAAATGAGCGGTATCCGTAAAGCAATTGCGAAAGCAATGGTTAACTCTAAACACACAGCTCCTCACGTAACATTAATGGACGAAGTAGATGTAACAGAACTTGTTGCTCACCGTAAAAAGTTCAAAGCTGTTGCAGCTGACAAAGGTATTAAATTAACTTACCTTCCATACGTTGTAAAAGCTTTAACATCTGCATTACGTGAATACCCAATGTTGAACACTTCTTTAGATGATGCATCTTCAGAAATCGTTCATAAACATTACTTCAACATCGGTATCGCAGCTGATACAGACAAAGGTCTATTGGTACCAGTTGTTAAAGATACAGATCGTAAGTCTATCTTCACAATCTCTAACGAGATCAATGAGCTTGCTGGTAAAGCACGTGACGGTCGTCTAGCTCCAGCAGAAATGAAAGGTGCTTCTTGCACAATCACAAACATTGGTTCTGCAGGTGGACAATGGTTCACTCCAGTTATTAATCACCCGGAGGTAGCAATCCTTGGTATTGGCCGTATCGCTGAGAAACCAGTTGTGAAAAACGGTGAAATCGTTGCAGCTCCAGTATTAGCATTATCTCTAAGCTTTGACCATCGTTTAATTGACGGCGCAACTGCTCAAAAAGCATTAAACCAAATTAAACGTTTATTGAACGACCCACAATTATTAGTAATGGAGGCGTAATAACAATGGTAGTAGGAGATTTCCCAATTGAATTAGATACAGTCGTTGTTGGTGCAGGTCCTGGTGGATATGTTGCAGCAATTCGTGCAGCACAATTAGGTCAAAAGGTAGCAATTATTGAAAAAGCTAACCTTGGTGGCGTATGCTTAAACGTTGGATGTATTCCTTCTAAAGCATTAATCAATGCAGGTCATCGTTATGAGAATGCAAAACATTCTGATGACATGGGTATCATTGCTGAGAACGTAACAGTTGACTTCACAAAAGTTCAAGAATGGAAAAACGGCGTAGTTAAGAAATTAACTGGCGGTGTTGAAGGCCTTCTTAAAGGTAACAAAGTTGAAATCATTCGCGGTGAAGCTTACTTCGTAGATGCTAACACATTACGTGTAATGACTGAAGATGCAGCTCAAACTTATACGTTTAAAAATGCTGTTCTTGCAACTGGTTCTACACCAATCGAAATTCCTGGATTCAAATATTCTAAACGCGTTATCAACTCTACAGGTGCTTTAAGCTTACCTGAAATTCCTAAAAAACTTGTTGTAATCGGCGGCGGTTACATCGGTATGGAATTAGGAACTGCATATGCTAACTTCGGTACTGAAGTTACTGTAGTAGAAGCTGGCGATGAAATTTTAGCTGGTTTTGAAAAAGCAATGAGCACAGTTGTTAAACGTGCTCTTCAGAAAAAAGGTAACGTAAACATCCATACAAAAGCTATGGCTAAAGGCGTTGAAGAAACAGAAACTGGCGTAAAAGTTAGCTTCGAAGTTAAAGGCGAAGTACAAACTGTAGAAGCAGATTATGTATTAGTAACTGTAGGTCGTCGTCCAAACACTCAAGAAATCGGTCTTGAGCAAGTTGGAGTTAAAATGACTGACCGTGGTATCATCGAAATCGATGAGCAATGCCGTACAAACGTACCAAACATCTATGCAATCGGTGATATCGTTCCTGGACCACCATTAGCTCACAAAGCTTCTTACGAAGGTAAAGTAGCTGTGGAAGCAATTAGTGGACATGCATCAGCTATCGATTACATCGGAATTCCTGCAGTATGCTTCACTGATCCAGAATTAGCATCTGTTGGTTACACTAAGAAACAAGCTCAAGAAGCTGGAATGGAAGTAGCGGTTTCTAAATTCCCATTCGCTGCAAACGGCCGTGCATTATCATTAAACAGCACAGACGGTTTCGTACAACTTGTAACTCGTAAAGAAGATGGTCTTCTTGTAGGTGCGCAAGTTGCAGGTGCAGGCGCTTCTGATATTATCTCTGAGATTGGTTTAGCTATCGAAGCTGGAATGACAGCAGAAGATATCGCTCAAACAATCCATGCTCACCCAACATTAGGTGAAATCACAATGGAAGCAGCGGAAGTTGCTCTTGGAATGCCAATTCACATTGTAAAATAATATGAAGTAGATAAAAAACCACTTTCTAGATATTAGAAGGTGGTTTTTTATTTTTTATGTTAGGTAAGCTTTTTTAATCTCCATGCTGGAAGGAAATAAAGTTATTAGGATGAAATAGAGGATTGAATTGGAGGAAAGAATAATATTATTAATAGAAGTTACATTTTATCTTCCCATTCGTAGATAGTAGTGTAGTAACCCACATTTAATGAAAGCAAAGAAGCTGTCAAGATAAGTGATCTATAAAATCTAAGTTCTCGGACTGAATAAAATTTCAGTGTATTATAGAAAAAATAAAAACAACAAATAAGAGGTGATTCTTCGTCACCTCTTATTTGCTATTTTTTATTGTTCATTTTTAAATTGGTACATTTCTGGGCTTATACTAGAGTCATTATACAGGAATAGTATGACATCAGGATTTAATTCTTTTAGATCTTTTATTATATTTTTACTAGCTGCAAATCGTGGATCGATAAATGTTATTTGTTCAAAATGCTGAGCAAATAAGGGATATGTTGCATCAGCATAAGAATCTTTGATAACTATAGCATGTAATTTGTTTTTTGCTTTCGAATTTAGGATATTAATTTGTGCATAGTCTGTTTGATAGACCGCAGCATAATTTGGTGCAGGTTGTTTTTTATCCTTTGCAAAGAACTCTTTCATTGGTACTTTAGTTGCTTGCTCAGATACAGGCCCAATATATACGGTGTAATCATCCCAAGCATTTGGATTTTGCTTTAATTGCACATAAGGGATTTGTTCAGGAGTTTTTATTAAATTATACAGTTGTTTATTCCAACTTCCAATAAAATCTCCATTAGGTTTTTCAGTAATGAATTTATAATTATCTGGATTTACTTTAGCATCTTTATATATCTTTGAGTGATCAGATATATAATTCATTGCATATTCATATCCATAAAAGGCACCTTTCATATTCCAATGATGGTCTGTTTTAAAGTATAAACTTTCTAACTGTTCACGGCTAAACTCTTTTTGGAAGAATGGCAGAACATCGATAACAGGAAAGTTTATATTATTTAATGCTTGTACAAGGTAATCGCGATGTTTTTGGTCATATCCACGATCTACGTAGGGTGGATATCTATATGAAAATGTCGTTAGTTTACTTGGTGCTAACATAAAATAAAACTCAGTTTTTGGAAACTGATTTCTTAAATTATCTAATTCATTTACAGATTGCTTCATTTGTTCACGTTCGTCAGTTTTTGTTGGTTCAGATAAAATAAAACCATCGTTTGCAACATATTTTTGATTTATAAATGTTCGGTTGAAGTGTATTTGTAAATTTGTATATGTTTTAATAAAGAAATCCCGAACTGCAATATGATCTGTAAAGTGTAACTCGGTATCTTTGAAGTATTTTCCTGATTTTAAACCATCTTTAGTTAAGACAGGATCAATAGCTAGATCCCTATTTTCAAAATTAGAAAAGGTTTTTTTATCCAAGTAAATAATTTTTCCAGTCCATATACACATTCCGAAAATAACAATTAAAAATCCTGTAATTAATATACGGTTGTTTAAATTTTTCATAGCTACCCCTCCTTTAAAAGCGGAAGTAAATAAATGGATTATACGTTGCATTTGTTAAATACATCATAACGATTATTAGCACACTTAAATAATAAAGTGGAGATAAAATTACTATCCTTTTTGTTGAAAGCATAGTTTTCAGCCAAGAAAAAATTGGAGCTGAAGTAACAATTGCCAGGAGAAAAATTCCCCAATAGTTCATGACATAGAAGTAACTCTTAATGTCTGTTAATGGTCCATTTATTCCAAACATTGTTTGGAGAAATTCAAAACAGTAAGCAAAATTATCAGCTCGGAAGAAAACCCATCCAATGATTACTAAAAACATAACGTATACATGTTGGACCGGGCGCCACATATTTTGTAACACTTTCTCAAAACCGGCTTTTTCTAAAGCAATGAGACATCCGTAATAAATTCCCCAAATCATAAATGTCCAACTAGCTCCATGCCAAAAACCTGTTAGTGCCCATACGATAAAAAGATTACGATAGACTTTCCAGCTGGATACTCGGTTTCCTCCAAGTGGAATATAGACATAATCGCGGAACCACGAACCAAGTGAAATGTGCCAACGACGCCAAAATTCAGAAATGGATTTTGAAATATATGGATAATTGAAATTCTCTAGAAAATCAAATCCAAACATTTTTCCTAATCCAATTGCCATATCACTATACCCAGAAAAATCAAAATAGATTTGTAGTGTATAAGCGATAGCACCAATCCAAGCGGTAGAAACACTCATGGTTGCTGGATCCATGGCGAAGATTTCATCGGCAATAGCGCCTAATTGATTAGCGATTAACACTTTTTTTCCTAATCCGATGATAAAACGTCGAACTCCTTCAGAGAATTTATCGGCATCAACTGTTCGGGTATGTAGTTGATGAGAAATTGTGTTATAACGAACGATTGGCCCAGCAACTAATTGAGGGAAAACAGTAAAGTACAATGCGAGATCAAAAATATTACGCTGAGCATCTACTTTCTTCTTATATATATCAATGATATAACTCATAGCGTGGAAAGTAAAAAAGGAAATACCAATCGGCAATGGAATCTTTTCTAATACAATGTTTGTATGAAACATTGTATTTATATTATCGATTAAGAAATTAGCATATTTAAAATAACCTAAAATAGCTGTGTTTATAATAATAGCTAAAGTTAAGAGCGTTTTTCTACTAAGTATAGTTGCTCTTTCTTTGGCAAGCCAAATACCAAACCAATAGTTTATAAAAATAGAAAAGAGCATGAGAAATACATATATTGGTTCTCCCCACGCATAAAATAATAAGCTAAATAATAGAAGAACAATATTTTGCAATTCTTTGCGAACAGTGTAATATACAAATAACACTGCAGGTAAAAACAAACATAAGAATAAGAGGTTACTAAATACCATTTATGTTAAGTCCTTTCTGTAAGTTCATAGGCAGTCAGTAAAATATTATATCACAATTATAGAAATATAAAGAGTTTAATCTTGCTATAATTATCTGTTTAATGGAAGTTCTTTGCTCTCATATGTAAAATCTTTTTTAAAAGAAGAAGCATCCTAGCTGTCCTTTAGATTTTGGACAGCTAGGATGCTTCTTACGTATATTATGTAATGATTTTTTTGAAATGCCCATATATATTGTAATAAACTAGGACATATGAAAGGGGGCAACGACTTGAAAATATCACTTGTTTCGATCTTTCATTTTATTATATGGGGCGGGTTTTCATTAGTGTTATTATTATCAAATCGTGATAAAGCACATTACAAAGTATTACTTTTTTTTATATTTTTTTATTTAGCTTATGTTATTGCACATTTTATGTTGCACTCCAGAAAAGAGGCAGTTTGTTGTACCATTGGAAATAGTATGTTCTTTTTTTTTATTAAATATCTCTTTTTCACAGGTTAGCGTTTATAAAAATACATTGTTCTTCCATTAAATAACCTTAATTCACCTTCTAATTTCTTGGCTAAAAAACGGCAGAATTCATTCGCTTTTCCTTTATCTCCAAATGTGGCAGTAGAAGGTAAGGAGATTTGAACGAAAGCTTGCTCGTTTTCTATTCCAACCCCCACATAAATAGAATTATATCGATCATGACTAGATTTTAGCTCAAGTGTAGTATCAGACGTATCAAGTATTTCGTATGGAAATGCAACGTTAGTATATGCATAGCTAACTTGCACACCGGTTTGGGAAGTAATTTCTTTATAATAACGAAAAAGTTGTTTTACATCTTCTAATGAGATAGCTTGTTGTTTAGATTTAGGTACAAGTTTAATAAATGCATGTTGCATAAAGATTTTCCTCCTGACGTAATATATATATTTATTTTAACACTGTTGTAAATTTTTTGACAATTAAAAAGGGATCATTCCTCGTTT
The DNA here is from genome assembly GCF_000161455.1 of Bacillus pseudomycoides DSM 12442. Lineage (GTDB taxonomy): Bacteria > Bacillota > Bacilli > Bacillales > Bacillaceae_G > Bacillus_A > Bacillus_A pseudomycoides. Next base: position 3,316,422 of record NZ_CM000745.1, on the reverse strand, counting down.
TGTTTAATATATACAAGTAGAAAGTGTTGTGAAGAAAGGAGGGAGTAAATGTTTGAAAAATTGTATGATGAGCATGAAAGTGTGAAGGTACGATTTCTAGGATTTATGACACATGAGAACCGTTATGACTTTGGGGTCATTTATACAAATATGTTTTTTGGGAAACCTCTTGTCGTGTGCATGCAAACAGGGAGAGCAACTCTACTAGGACAAGATGATGTAGATAATGTTCAACATTTACAACAGGTCTTTAAATTACAATCGGAGGAGGAGGCGGATGATTTAGCACAGTTCTTTAAGTTTCTTGTACCACCTACTTCTTTACATGCTGAATATGAAGAATAAACAAAAGGGAACAGTCGTACTTATTAAGATATGACTGTTTTTTTGTTATTGTCTCATACTAATGTAAAATAAAATTTTTAATGTGTTATACTAAAAACCTATTGACGTAAAAAGTATAACATATTAAAATGAAGACAGAAAGTTAAGCGGTTACAAAAGTTTTTGGGATTATAAACTTAGGGGGAAATAAAAAATGGGAACAATCGTATGTCAAGATTGTGAAAGTACAATTGCACACTTCGAGGATGAGAAAGTAACGGTACTTTACGGGAAATGTGAATTTTGCGGATGTGATCACAAGGAGCATACAAAAGCCCAATAATATATAGGAATCTTGCAGCTGAAAAAGTTTTTAGGACCATAAACTTAGGGGGAAATGAAAAATGGGAACAATCGTATGTCAAGTTTGTGAAGGAACAATTGCACACTTTGAAGATGAAAAAACAACAGTACTTTATGGGAAATGTGGATCTCATTGTGAATGTGATCATAAAGAACATACAAAAGCCCAGTAATATATAGGAAGTTTATGAATATAAAGATTTGAAACTATAAATGAAACTCAGGGGGAAATAAAAAATGGGAACAATTGTATGTCAAGCCTGTGAAGGAACAATCGCACACTTTGAAGATGAAAAAACAACAGTACTTTACGGGAAATGTGGATCTTGCGGATGTGATCACAAGGAGCATACAAAAGCCCAATAATTAAAAAGGCGCCTGCACATCTGCAGGCGCCTTTTTTAATAGATTGTAGTTGTATGACCAACCGTTGCAACAATTGCATCGTCCCTGATGGGAATAAATTTGAGTGTTGTTTGTAGATTATTAACAGAAGTATGTTGACTCATAAGACGGCTATCTATTCGTGTAATAAAATCTGTTAAATATGCTGAGATAAAAGCATAAGGAATTCTTCGTTCATTTAATAAATAAATGATTTGTTCTTTTGTTTGTACTCCTACACCGTGCCCATAAAAAAAGAAATTGCCTAAATAAATGGCATTCTCTCCTTGCCACTCAACCGAAGCTGGATTTACTTGTGGGTTTTTAAAGTAAACAAGATCGCCAGGAACGATATCCCCACCGGTTTTTGTCACCAGTTTTAAATCTTGATCATAATCCCATGTATATAGTAGAAGGTTTGCGAATAAGTGATTAAAGATTTGGTCATCATATAGAGCTAAAAGTGCTTTGTAAAAAATAATAATCATTGCTGTTGCACATTCTGTTCCGTATTTTTTTCCGTTTTTAAAAATATCTCGTATCGCGACGGAGGGTGGTACATATGGGAGTAGTTGAAACCCTCCCAGTGGTGTCCTTTGCCAAAATTCAGGGTTACAATAGGACTCTTGGAATGTACGGAATTGAAGTCCGCTTTGAAAGAGTTCTAAGGCAGATGTAATAATATGAATTCGTAAATTTAGATCGAAAATGAGTTCATCAGCCGTTCGGAATGCATATATTTCTTGATTTCCAGCCATAATGGCTAATATTTGTTGTTTCTCAGTAGCGAACGGTTCGTTTTCACTCGTGATATAAGGATGTACAATAGAACGACCAATCACAATCATAACTGTATCCCCACCTATACGTTACATTCTTTAGTATGGTATGAGTAAAAGAAAAAATGGTGAAAAAAAAGCCTATCAAATGATAGGCTTATATTCTTTAATAACGCGTAATGTTTGTAATGTCATGTCTTCGGGACCTTGTACTGGCAGACCCGCTTCTAAATTTTTATGAATGTAATCTAAGTTTTCTTGTGTAATAATTTCACCTGGAGTAAAGATTGGAATCCCTGGTGGATAAACCATTACAAAATCAGCTATAATGCGGCCAGCAGCATTTTCAAATGGGATGACCTCTGTCTCTGAATAAAAAGCATCTCGAGGAGAGAGGGCAAGTACAGGGATTTCTGGAATTTCAACTTGTACTTGAACACCTTTGTCCGCTCTATCTTTAAATGTAGTTGCTAGTTTTTGTAAGGCCTGGATGAGAATGTTGGTTTCATCCTCTGTATCCCCTAATGTAACGAGGCATAGAATGTTATATAAGTCCGAAAGCTCGACTTCAATGTTGTAATGTTCTCTTAACCATAATTCTGCCTCATGACCTGTAATACCTAAATTTTTGACAGATACAATCAGTTTTGTTGGATCATAACTAAATGTTGCATCCGTACCTAACATTTCTTTACCAGGGCAGTATAGGTTTTCAATCTTATTTACAGTATTGCGGACATGTTCAGCTAACTGAATTGTTTTTGTGATTAATTCTTGTCCTTCAGTCGCAAGGCGTTTTCTGGCAACATCTAAAGAAGCCAATAGAATATAAGAAGTTGATGTTGTTGTAAGCATGCTAATAATAGATTGGACATGTTTTACATTCACAAGACCTTCTTTTACATTTAAAATAGAACTTTGTGTTAAGGATCCTCCTAATTTATGGACACTTGTTGCTGCCATATCTGCACCAGCTTGCATGGCTGACATCGGTAGTTCCTCATGAAAATGAATATGAACACCGTGAGCTTCATCTACTAATACAGGTATATCGTAGGAATGAGCTAATTTTACAATTTGTTGTAAGTCTGCAGCAAATCCGAAATACGTTGGGTTAATAACAAGTAATCCTTTTGCATCTGAATGCTCCTCAAGTGCTTTTTTTACAGATTGAATCGTAATCCCGTGTGAAATACCGAGCTTCGGATCAATTTCAGGATGAATGAAAATTGGTTTTGCACCTGAGAAAATAATGGCTGACATTACAGATTTATGAACGTTTCGTGGTACAAGGATTTTATCACCTGGGCCACAAACGCTCATCACCATTGTCATAATTGCACCGCTTGTTCCCTGGACGGAAAAGAAAGTATGATCTGCACCGAACGCAGTCGCTGCTAAGTCTTGAGCCTCTTTAATCATACCTTTTGGATGATGTAAATCATCGAGCGGCGCGATATTAATTAAATCAATTGCTAATGCGTTATGCCCAATAAATTCGCGAAACATAGGATCCATTCCTTGTCCTTTTTTATGACCTGGGATATGGAATTGAATTGGATTTCGCTTACTGTGCTCTACTAAAGCGGTAAACAATGGTGTTTTGTATTGGGACAATCTATACACCCCTTCTTCTTTGTAATATTTATTATGAATTGTTTTATGTTTATCTTGTTCAATAAGAAAGTTATTTCCCCTGTATAGTTATATAACCGTCTATAAGAACTTGAATTGTTCTACTTACCATTCAAAAATCTTGTCATGGAAGCTTCACTTTATTTTCAATAAAACAAAAGCATTATATCACCAATGATTATATATGTATAGGTAAAATTATTATTTTTATTATATGCATAATTAGTAGTAAGTTTATTCTTTTATTCGTAGGTAGGAAGCTCTTGGCCCAAGGTTCAGAGAAAACGAAGAGATACGTCGAATCCTACAGATAGAGTTATATTTCATCCTATTAGTTGCAGTCAATAATATCTACCTCTTAAAAATCAGTGAAAGCAAAGAAATTAGGTGGGGGATAGAATGTACGTAAAAGCCCGATTGATCAGGGCTCATAATTAGTGAAGAATGCGAAAGAAATGATTGGAATTTCACTTTATCAGTGGTTCAGTTTCAAACAAGAAAGAAGACATATGTCTTTTATTGCTCTGTTGTCTTCAATATGAAGGGAGACAATTCCATAATAAAAGAGAAATAGTGTATAATGCAAAGTGGCTATAGCAAAGAAGGTTGAAAGTTTTATTTTTAAGGTAGCATAATGGTAGAAAATAAAAATGGATGAGGTGTACATATGGAATATCAATATCCACTTGATTATGATTGGTCAAATGATGAGATGATTGCAATCGTGACATTCTATGAGGCAATTGAAAAGGCATATGAAAAAGGTATCGTTAGAGAAGAATTGATGAGATTATATCGTCGTTTTAAAGAAATTGTACCGTCGAAAGCAGAAGAGAAGAAAATTGATAAAGAGTTTCAAGAGGTAAGTGGTTACTCTATATATCGGGCAATTCAAAAAGCGAAAGAAGTAGAAGAACAAAAGATTGTAAAAGTATAAAATATTTTGAAAATTTAAATTCAAAGTGCTATAATGGGATAACAACTAAAAACGGACAATGTACATTGTCCGTTTTCTACTATCGATTACAAATTTTATATAAAGGAAGGAGTGATTGCATCGTAGCTTCAACCTTTGTAAGAAATTGTTCATCAGTAAGTGTTGAAAATTCTTCTGGTGAGATGTGAATACCTACTAGTAACTCTGCTTTTTTTATAGTGGCTAAGCGTTCAATCATTTTTTGTAATTCATTTGCTTCAAGCATGTTATGCGGTTTTACACCTGGTTTAGTATGGTCAATGGACCAAACGAAGTCATTTGGTATATTTGTTTTTAAATCATTTAAATGTCCTAAGAAGGCATGAGCCGCTTCCACTTTCTGTGGACACTCATAGATTAAACCAAAGTATATGAAAGCGTGGGTTCCCCATAAACCGATTTGAAAATGTGGTAACATTTTATAACCGCGTTTATTTGTTGAAAAAGCAACCCAAGTATCGTTTGGTGGATTGACTTTACGACGTGCGTGTTTCGCTACATGATAGAAGAAAGTTTCACCAGTTTGTTCTGATAAATAATGAGAAAATTGTTCGCCTAGAGCTTCTAATTTAGGATGAATGTTTGTTTTAATAGCATTCATTCGCTCTTCAAGGCCATCAACAGAAAAGACTGCAAAGTCCTTTTCTTTAAATGTTTGTAATGTCATGACTGTTCCTCCAACTCCTAGTTTGTTTTTAATTTTAGCATAGCTTGTACTATTCATAAAAAAATCAGCATAAAAAATTCACGTAAAAAAATATAATTTTGTTGCATAGATGATTTATCCAACATAATATAGTATAAAACAAAAAATCAGAAAATTGAGTTAATTACAGTCCAAGGGCAGACGAATATTGGGAGGAGGCAATAAAAATGAGACAGGTGATTAATGCGTTAAAGAGAACAGATGCTGAAAAAAGAATTCCGGTGCTAAGATTGGAGTTAGATTATGAATTAGCAACGCTATACGATGCAATGATGGAAAATGATAATCAGAAAAAAGAAGAGTGCGTGCAAAAATTAGAAGTACTAAGACTTGAAATGATTCGTTTAGAAGCGTAATAATAGTATATGTATAAAAAATAAGTTGGTGCGAACCTTATAAAGGGTTCGTTTTTTCTGTGAACAGTATAGATCGGAGTGTTTAAACATGCAAGAGGTATGGAAAGAAATCGATACAAATGCAAAGCAGTGGATTCGAGAAGCTGGCGAGCGTTTAATGGCATCATTGCAAAAGACACTTATTGTAGAGACAAAATCAAATGCAGCTGATTTAGTAACAAATATGGATCGAGAAACAGAACAGTTCTTGATTGGAAAAATTAAACAAACATTCCCAGATCATTATATTTTAGGAGAAGAAGGGTATGGAGATGAGGTTGCTTCTTCGGATGGAGTTGTTTGGTTAATTGATCCAATTGATGGTACGATGAATTTTGTTCATCAAAAAAGAAACTTTGCGATTTCAATTGGCATTTATGAGAACGGTATCGGAAAAATCGGTCTTGTCTATGATCCGGTTCATGAAGAACTGTATCATGCTGTAAAAGGTGAAGGAGCTTTTTGTAATGATACATCCATTCCTACTCTTGAGAAAAGTACAGTGGAGCATGGAATAATTGCGTTAAATGCAACTTGGCTCACTGATAATCCATTACTTAATATGGAGAAAATGATGCAGCTTGTGAAAGTGGCAAGAGGGACACGATCATATGGATGTGCAGCGCTAGAAATGGTCTATGTTGCAACCGGAAGATTGGATGCTTACGTGACGCCACGATTATCTCCTTGGGATTTTGGCGGTGGAATGATTATTGTAGAAGAAGTTGGTGGTAAGGTGACGACATTTGCTGGCACTACTCTTTCTATCGTGGAAAAAAGCAGTGTATTAGTTGCGAAGCCGGGAGTATATGAAGAGTTACTACCATTTGTATCACAGTAACAAAAAAAGTAAGAGGCCAAGAAGTAGCTTCTTACTTTTTACTGTTACTGTGATTTGCGCATTTTGCGTTTTGTTATAAATCCATATCCAACTGTAACAAATGTGCCAATAATGCAAATAATAATACCGATGGGACTATTTTCAGCAATCATAATTCCAATGCCAATTAAGAAAATAACACCGATAATAGCCGTTAATAAAAAGCGATATTGAATGTGTTCCATATCTTCACCCTCCAATTTCATTTTACTTTCACAAAAGTAAGAATACAACTATATTTTCATTCTTGATTTTATTTTGATTGCCATTGTATCACCTTCGCTCTTATAATAGAGAAGGATTAAAAAGACACTAGGAGTTGGACATGTTGAAAAAACGACAAGATTTACGCAATATAGCAATTATCGCCCACGTTGACCATGGTAAAACAACACTTGTTGACCAATTATTACGTCAAGCGGGGACGTTCCGTGCAAATGAGCACGTAGAAGAGCGTGCAATGGATTCAAATGATTTAGAAAGAGAACGCGGTATTACCATTTTAGCGAAAAATACAGCGATTCACTATGAAGATAAACGAATTAACATTTTAGATACACCTGGACACGCTGACTTCGGTGGTGAAGTAGAGCGTATTATGAAAATGGTTGATGGTGTTTTACTTGTTGTTGATGCATACGAAGGTTGTATGCCTCAAACACGATTTGTTTTAAAGAAAGCATTAGAACAAAACTTAACTCCGATCGTGGTTGTAAACAAAATTGACCGTGACTTTGCTCGTCCTGATGAAGTGGTTGACGAAGTAATTGACTTATTCATTGAGCTTGGTGCAAACGAAGATCAATTAGAGTTCCCTGTTGTATTCGCGTCAGCAATGAATGGAACAGCAAGCTTAGATTCAAATCCAGCAAATCAAGAAGAGAATATGAAATCATTATTTGACACAATCATTGAACATATTCCAGCACCAATTGATAATAGCGAAGAGCCACTTCAATTCCAAGTAGCACTTCTTGATTACAATGACTATGTTGGCCGTATTGGGGTTGGCCGTGTATTCCGCGGTACAATGAAAGTAGGACAACAAGTAGCATTAATGAAGGTTGACGGAAGTGTAAAACAATTCCGTGTAACTAAATTATTTGGTTACATTGGATTAAAACGCCAAGAAATTGAAGAAGCAAAAGCTGGAGACTTAGTAGCTGTTTCAGGTATGGAAGACATCAACGTTGGTGAAACAGTATGTCCAGTTGAGCATCAAGAGGCATTACCATTACTACGTATCGATGAGCCAACATTACAAATGACATTCCTTGTAAATAACAGTCCATTTGCAGGTCGTGAAGGTAAATATATTACATCTCGTAAAATTGAAGAGCGTCTTCGTGCACAGCTAGAAACAGATGTAAGCTTACGTGTAGATAACACAGATTCTCCTGATGCATGGATTGTATCTGGACGTGGAGAGTTACACTTATCAATCTTAATTGAGAACATGCGTCGTGAAGGATATGAATTACAAGTATCTAAACCAGAAGTAATTATTAAAGATGTTGATGGTGTAAGATGTGAGCCTGTAGAGCGTGTACAAATTGACGTGCCAGAAGAGTATACTGGTTCTATTATGGAGTCAATGGGTGCACGTAAAGGTGAAATGTTAGATATGGTGAATAACGGAAACGGTCAAGTTCGTCTTACGTTTATGGTTCCAGCACGTGGCCTAATTGGTTATACAACAGAGTTCTTAACTTTAACACGTGGTTACGGTATTTTAAACCATACATTCGATAGCTATCAGCCAGTACATGCTGGACAAGTTGGTGGACGTCGCCAAGGTGTTCTAGTTTCACTTGAAACAGGAAAAGCATCACAATACGGTATTATGCAAGTTGAAGATCGTGGTGTAATCTTTGTTGAACCAGGTACAGAAGTATATGCAGGTATGATTGTTGGGGAGCATACACGTGAGAATGATTTAACAGTTAACGTTGTAAAAATGAAACAACAAACTAACATTCGTTCTGCAACAAAAGACCAAACGTCAACAATGAAAAAACCTCGTATCATGACATTAGAAGAGTCATTAGAATACTTAAATGACGATGAGTACTGTGAAGTAACACCAGAATCAATCCGTCTTCGCAAAAAGATTCTTGATAAGAGCGAGCGCGAAAGAGCTGCTAAGAAAAAGAAATCTGTAGAAGCGTAAAAGATAAAGCTGCCTTTTCATTAAAAAGGCAGCTTTTTTAATTTATTTATTTTTCGAAAATTTAATCTTTTGTCTAGACAGTATTTTTTCTACAAGGTAATCTTATAGTAGACAACATAGAATTTAAAAATTAAGAAGTAAGGCGCTGCTAGTTAGTTGAATGAATTTGGCCGATATGGATTATTTTCTATCTTTATTTTAGATAGGGGGATTTATATTCATCTTTGCTAGATGAAGGGGAGAAGTATAATGCTAGAGAGAATGTCATTTTTTGCAAAGTTATACAATGTAGATGTGAATCCAGAAGTAGGGATGTGGCAGCTTTACGGTACAATGATTATACTAAGTGCACTCGTATATAAATTAGGATTTGCTAGGAAGTTACCGTTACTAAAAAACATTGTGATTTATGTATCCTTAGCAATTGGATGTACAGTTTTAACTTTTTTGGGAGTGTTTTTACCAGTAGGAGAAGGACTTGTTGTGACAGCGATTGTATTCGGTATTTATAGATTACGCTTACGCCAAGCAAAGCAACAAAGATTGGGTTAAAGGGGGGATGTTTCATGCGTTCTGTACAAGATGCGTTATATAATTGGCTAACAATTAAAACTGTCGCGGAAGCACGCCCGCATGATGCAGCTGCGCAAGAAACATATTTACTGTTTCATCACATGTTACATGAAGATCATCAATTAAGAGATATAACGGTGGAAAAAAAAGAAGATATGTATTTGGTTACATATGAACAAGAAGGAGAAAAATATTCTACAAGATTTCCGATAGAGCTTATAGATTGTTTCTTAGATCAAATGAAACGAGAGCCGGAGAAATATAAATAAGCCCTCATCTGAATGATTAAGGACTTATTTGACAGTTTACCACTCATCTTCTATTGTTTTATCACGATATAAGTGGAAATTTCCAGTTGCATGGCGTTCCATTGTACGTTCTGCAATACGTTCTGTGCATTCCATGCACATATATGTATGAATAGGACGGTTACGAAGCCTTTTGGCCATAGGATTTTCGTCATCTAACTCTTCTTTTTTATCACAAAGCATGCATTTGACTCTCATTTCGTCACCTCAATACAAATTCTATCGATATAAGTATATCATGTAAATTTGATATTTTTGAACTATAGGGGGAAAAAATAATATTTTCGCAATTCGAAAAATAAGTTATCATTAAGATAAATAAAATTTTGGAGGTGGAAATATGGCAAATGTAGTAGAACCTACATTGACAGATTCTTTAGTTCAATCTTTACGTGAAGGACGTATTATAACAATTGCAACAATTGATTTTGAAAAGGCTGTTCCGAATGTAAGTGCTATTTCATGGGTATATGCAATAAATGAGACAAGTATTCGATTTGCGATTGATCAACGCTCTCGTATTGCGGAAAATTTGCGCCATCATGCAGGGATTGTACTCACTGTAATGGCAAATGAATCTGTATTTTCCATTAGCGGTGAAGCAAAGATTTTAAAGGAGAGATTGGATGGCAGTCCACTCAAATTAACTGTAGTAGAAGTATCTGTTCAAGAAGTACGTGATGTTATGTTTTATGGAGCAAAGCTTGCTTCGGAACCAACATATGAAAAAACATATGATCCTCGTGCTGCTGAAACACTTGATAATCAAGTGTTAACGGCGATGAAAGAATTGTAGAAAAGTGGATGAACACTATGGTTGTTCATCCTTTTCTGCTATTTTAACCTGAGTGAATAAGGAATCTTTGCTGCATGTTAGAATATAAATTTTGACGAATGAATACGATACCTAGTTATGAATGAGAAAAATGATTAAAAAAAGTTTTAATTTATATGAATTTCGATTCTGCCTCGTTAATACATTACATATAATTATAACAATGGTTCGTCCATATCATGATTATGGATGAAACCCTTGTTCTACAAATTTAAAAGTGGAGTCAGGGGGTAACAGGTTGGATAAAATTTATGTGTTAGATACGAATGTACTTTTGCAGGATCCTTTATCTATTTTTTCTTTTGAAACAAATGAGGTAGTGATTCCAGCAGTTGTATTAGAAGAGGTTGATTCGAAAAAACGCTACATGGATGAAGTCGGACGAAATGCTCGTTATGTATCTAAATTGATAGATAAATTTCGCGAATTAGGAAAACTGCATGAGAGTATACCCCTTGAAAATGGAGGGACATTTCGTATTGAATTAAACCATCGCTCATTTGTTCAACTGCAAGATATTTTTGTTGAAAAAACAAACGATAATCGTATTTTAGCTGTTGCGAAAAATTTATTCTTAGAAGAGCAAGAGAAAGAGAATGGAAAGTCTGTCATTTTAGTAAGTAAAGATGTACTTGTGAGAGTAAAAGCAGATGCTCTTGGTTTACAAGCTGAAGATTATTTAAGTGATCGTGTAATTGAAGTAGAAAATATATATTCAGGTTTTTTAGAAGGTTACATATCAAAAGAACAGCTCAATTATTTTTATGAAAAAGGAGAATTTCCTTTATCGGAAATTGCAAATCATCCATTTTATCCAAATCAATTTATCGTGATGAAAGATGCATTAGGTGGTTCTAGCTCTGCACTTGGAATTGTTGATTATTCAGGGAAAAAAGTGAAGAAACTTATTTTTCATAATGAGCAAGTTTGGGGAATACGTCCACGGAATGTGCAGCAAATTATGGGATTAGAATTGTTGCTTCGTGAAGATATTCCACTCGTAACGTTAACAGGGAAAGCAGGAACTGGTAAAACATTACTCGCGTTAGCTGCTGGTCTTATGCAAACGGAGGATTTAGGATTGTACAAAAAACTCCTTGTTGCTCGGCCGATTGTTCCAGTTGGTAAGGATATCGGATATTTACCAGGAGAAAAAGAAGAAAAGTTAAGACCGTGGATGCAACCAATTTTCGATAATCTAGAGTATTTATTTAATACAAAAAAACCAGGCGAATTAGATGCGATTTTAGCGGGTATGGGTTCAATTGAAGTAGAGGCGCTTACTTATATACGAGGACGAAGTATTCCAGATCAATTTATTATTATTGATGAGGCGCAAAATTTAACGAAACATGAAGTGAAAACAATATTAACAAGGGTTGGAGAAAAAAGTAAAATTGTATTAATGGGAGATCCACAACAAATTGATCATCCTTACTTAGATGAATATAATAATGGTTTAACGTATGTTGTAGAGAAATTTAAAGAACAAAAAATTAGCGGACATGTAAAGTTTGTAAAAGGAGAGCGTTCTAATTTAGCACAACTAGCAGCGGACTTATTATAAAGTGAAACTTTAATCAGTGAGGGATTTCATCAACCGAAGTCTAACTGTTTTGCTGTTGTTAAATTTTGAGGTGGGAATACTTCTGACCGCAAAGAGTGGAAAAAAAGGAGTGGCTTTTGCCTACTCCTTTTTTAAATAATTGTAAACTTACGGATATTTCGAATTGGATTGTTTATATTAGAGCCGTCACCAAAGTAAAGGTGGACAGGTCCATCTTCTCGTAATGGTTTTCCATCTTTTGAAAATCCAAGAATAACATTGTTTGCTTCTTCTAATGAAAGTGTGATTGAATCATGCAATGTGTGGATTTCAACATGTGTTGCTTCAGCTGTAATTTCAGCATTTTTGAAAAAGGGATGAAGTGGTATGCCAAACGTTCCTGTAATAAGCTGTTCCTTTTTAAATTTTTTTACGCTTTTTTGAATAGGTGGAAAAGCGGCACCATCACGGATTTCACGATCCCAATGTTCGGAAGTGTGCTTGAGATAGTCTTCTAATTCTGATTTTTCTTCTTTCGTTTCGGTGAAGTAAGTTGTTAAATCTACTTTTCGATCATCAAAAATCCAAACGCTTGGGTCAAGTGTGATCGGAAAGCGTACTTTTCCATTTATAAATAAAATTTCACTCATTGTTGTTCCCCCATTTGTATTATGCTCCCACTTTTCAGTATAATAGCATTAGACACGATTGTCACAAAAAATGTTTCTATTGCAATTTATTAAAACTATCGCTAATATTAATAGATAGGATAGAAGAGTAGGACGGAAACGGAGGGAATCAATTTGGCGTCTGAGACAGTAGCAAATCATCAGGAAAAGGCACTTGCCCTTCTAAAAGCGGATGCGGAGAAGATTTTAAGACTTATTAAGGTGCAAATGGACCACCTTACGATGCCGCAATGTCCATTATATGAAGAAGTGTTGGACACGCAAATGTTTGGACTATCCCGTGAAGTTGACTTTGCGGTTCGTCTTGGTCTTATTACAGAAGAGCAAGGGAAAGAAATGTTAGGAGAGCTCGAACGGGAATTATCAGCACTTCATGAAGCATTTACAAACAAACAATAATAAAGGGTTCAAATAAGGGGGCTCAAACTGACTAAGTTTGAGCTTTTTATTTGTATAATAAAGCAGGAAGAATTCCAATACATATGGAATACAACAATTAAACTGAAAACAGAAAGAGGATATTGAATGAAAAAAGTATGGAAGTCAATGGATTATTCATTATTGCTTCCTCTTGTTATTTTATGTGTACTGGGAGTTATAATGGTATACAGTTCTAGCTCTATTGTAGCAATTACAAGGCATGAAAAACCGGCCGATTTCTTTTTTAATAAGCAATTATTAGCTCTAGCTATTGGAACCGTAGGGTTAGGAATTATCGTTGCTATTCCGTACCACGTTTGGAGAAAACGAATTGTTTTGTTATTAATGATGACAGGTAGTATTGGATTGCTAGCGTTAGCATTATTGATTGGAAAGAAAGTAAATGGTGCGCAAGCATGGGTGCTTGGTATACAGCCCGCTGAATTTGTTAAAATTGCTATCATTATTGTACTCGCGCGTTTCTTTGCGAGAAGGCAAGAAACTGATACTTCAGTTTGGAAGGGATCAGCAGGTACGATTATGTTTATAGGATTAATATTGTTTTTAATTCGTAAACAAAATGATTTAGGAACAGTTTTGTTAATCATAGGTATTGTCGGAATTATGTTTCTTTGTTCAGGGATTCCGATTAACAAGTGGATAAAGCGTCTTGCATTAAGCACAATTGTATGGATTCCGCTTTTATACTTAGTTGGTAATTATGCATTGAAACCTTATCAAAAAGCACGTTTTGCGGTGTTTTTAAATCCATTTGATGATCCACAGGGTGATGGATTTCAGCTGGTGAATTCCTTTATTGGAATTGCTTCAGGTGGACTGAATGGTAGAGGACTTAGTAATAGTATACAAAAATTTGGGTATTTACCTGAGCCGCATACAGACTTTATTATGGCGATCATATCTGAGGAACTTGGTTTTGTCGGTGTAGCGATTGTTTTAATTAGTTTGTTACTTATTATTATTCGTGCATTGCGAATTGCTCAAAAGTGTAAGGATCCATTTGGAAGTTTAATTGCTATAGGTATTGCTAGCCTGTTTGGGGTGCAAACGTTTGTTAACATTGGTGGTATGTCTGGGCTAATGCCTCTTACTGGTGTGCCTTTGCCGTTTGTCAGTTATGGTGGTAGTTCTTTAATGGCGAATCTATTTGCAATGGGTATATTGTTGAACTTAGGGAGTTATGTGAAACGACAAGAGAAGCAACAAAAAGAAATATATGAGAAAAAACAACAAGGTGAGCCACATCTTGTTGTTGTGAAATAAAAAGGTTTTGTGTTTGATGACACAAAACCTTTTTATTATGTTGTTTTTTAATAAGTTATACTTTGTTTGGTTTAAATAACAATAGTGTGTCATAAATATTTTAATGTGTTATACAATAAAACTGTCAGAAAAAGAAGAGTTGTGCTATACTATTTTTGTGAAACAAATTGATCAGAAAACTTATCATTTGTTAAAAAATAAGGTATGATGTATAAAAATAAGGTGAAGCTTTCCGAGTATAGTTTAGAAAAGAAAGTGAAGAACTTCACGCTTTTAGAGCGTGTACCTATTTAATCTCTAAAGTGGTAGGAAAGTAGAGGGGGAAAATCATGACAAAGCTGCAACGTATTCAAAAAGTTTTAGTAGCTAACCGTGGAGAAATTGCAATTCGTGTATTCCGAGCTTGTTCAGAACTTGGATTAAATACAGTTGCAATTTATTCAAAAGAGGATAGCGGTTCTTACCATCGCTATAAAGCGGATGAATCTTATTTAGTGGGAGAAGGCAAAAAACCAATCGATGCTTACCTTGATATTGAAGGTATTATTGAGATTGCAAAAAGCAATCACGTGGATGCAATTCACCCTGGATATGGTTTCTTGTCAGAAAATATCCAATTTGCTAGACGTTGTGAAGAAGAAGGAATTATCTTTATCGGACCAAAGAGCAAACATTTAGATATGTTTGGAGATAAAGTAAAAGCAAGAACACAAGCGCAATTAGCAAATATTCCAGTTATTCCGGGCAGCGATGGACCTATTAATTCACTAGAAGAAGTTGAAGAGTTTGCTAAGAAGTATGATTACCCGATAATTATTAAAGCATCACTTGGTGGTGGTGGCCGCGGTATGCGTATTGTACGTAGCGGTGATGAATTAAAAGAATCTTATGATCGTGCAAAATCAGAAGCGAAAGCAGCTTTTGGTAATGATGAAGTGTATGTTGAAAAATTCGTTGAAAAACCTAAACATATAGAAGTTCAAATATTAGCAGATGAAGAAGGAAATGTTGTGCATTTATATGAGCGTGATTGCTCTGTACAACGTCGTCATCAAAAAGTAGTTGAAATTGCGCCAAGCGTGTCACTTTCAGATGATCTTCGTCATCGTATTTGTGAAGCAGCGGTACAGTTAACGAAAAATGTAAATTATTTAAATGCTGGTACGGTTGAGTTCCTTGTAAAAGGCGATGACTTTTATTTCATTGAAGTAAATCCACGTGTTCAAGTAGAACATACAATTACAGAGATGATTACAGGCATTGATATTGTTCAGTCACAAATTTTAATTGCAGATGGACACGCTTTACATAGCCCAATCGTAAGTATACCAAAACAAGAAGACGTTATTGTGCATGGTTATGCGATTCAATCTCGTGTAACAACAGAAGATCCGCTTAATAATTTTATGCCTGATACAGGGAAAATTATGGCGTATCGTTCTGGTGGTGGTTTTGGCGTTCGTCTTGACACAGGTAACAGTTTCCAAGGGGCTGTTATTACACCGTACTATGATTCATTACTTGTAAAAGTAACAACTTGGGCGCTTACATTTGAACAAGCAGCTGCGAAAATGGAGCGCAACTTAAAAGAGTTTCGTATTCGTGGGATTAAAACAAACATTCCATTCTTAGAGAATGTAGTAAAACATAAAAACTTCTTGTCAGGGGAATATGATACGTCATTTATTGATGCATCACCTGAACTGTTCGTGTTTCCAAAACGTAAAGATCGTGGAACAAAGATGTTAAGTTATGTTGGTACGGTAACAGTAAATGGTTTCCCAGGAGTAGGGAAGAAAGAGAAGCCAATTTTCCCAGATGCACGTATACCAAATGTAAAACATTATGAATCGATTCAAGATGGAACAAAACAAATTTTAGACGAACGCGGAGCGGATGGATTAGTAAAATGGGTGCAAGATCAAAAACGTGTACTTTTAACAGATACAACATTCCGAGATGCACACCAATCATTACTTGCAACACGGATTCGTACAAAAGATTTAAACCAAATTGCTGAACCGACAGCTAGAATGTTACCGAATTTATTCTCAGCGGAAATGTGGGGCGGTGCAACGTTTGATGTTGCGTATCGTTTCTTAAAAGAAGATCCATGGGAACGATTATTAGAACTTCGTGAAAGAATGCCAAATGTTTTATTCCAAATGCTTCTTCGTTCATCAAATGCGGTTGGTTATAAAAACTATCCAGATAATTTAATTCAAAAATTTGTAGAATGTTCAGCGCAAGCTGGTATCGATGTATTCCGTATTTTTGATAGCTTAAACTGGGTGGAAGGTATGAGAGTTGCAATTGATGCTGTAAGAGAGAGTGGCAAAATTGCAGAGGCAACAATGTGTTATACAGGGGATATCCATGACCCAATGCGCAGTAAATATGACTTAAATTATTATAAAAACTTAGCGAAAGAATTGGAAGCGTCAGGAGCACATATTCTAGGTATTAAAGATATGGCTGGATTATTAAAACCAAATGCAGCCTATGATTTAGTTTCTGCTTTAAAAGAAACGGTATCGATTCCGATTCACCTTCATACGCATGATACAAGTGGAAATGGTGTTTTAACGTATACGAAAGCAATTGAAGCAGGTGTTGATATTGTCGATGTAGCTGTAAGCTCAATGGCAGGTCTAACATCACAACCAAGTGCAAATACGTTATATTATGCGCTAGGTGGAAATGAAAGACAACCAGATGTTAATGTGAATTCATTAGAAAAACTTTCACATTACTGGGAGGATGTTCGTAAATATTATGCACCATTTGAAAGTGGTATGAATGCACCTCATACAGAGGTATATATGCATGAAATGCCAGGTGGCCAATATAGTAACCTTCAACAACAAGCGAAAGCAGTTGGTTTAGGAGACCGATTTGATGAAGTGAAAGTGATGTATCGCCGTGTAAATGATATGTTTGGTGATATTGTAAAAGTAACACCATCATCAAAAGTTGTTGGCGACATGGCGCTATTTATGGTACAAAATCACCTTACAGAACAAGACATTTTTGAGCGTGGACATTCTTTAGATTTCCCAGGTTCTGTTGTGGAAATGTTCTCTGGAGATCTTGGACAACCATATGGTGGCTTCCCGAAAGAATTACAAAAAATCATTTTAAAAGGGAAAGAGCCATTAACAGTAAGACCAGGGGAATTGTTAGAACCAGTGGACTTCGATGCTTTAAAAGAAGAGTTGTTCCATAAACTTGGACGTGAAGTAACGATTTTTGATGTTGTTGCATATGCATTATATCCAAAAGTATTTATGGATTATGAAAAAGTCGCTGGGCTTTATGGAAACGTGTCTGTACTCGATACGCCAACATTCTTCTATGGTATGAGGCTTGGTGAAGAAATTGGTGTGGAAATTGAACGTGGTAAAACATTAATGGTTAAATTAGTATCAATTGGTGAACCACAACCAGATGGGACACGTGTACTTTACTTTGAATTTAACGGGCAACCGCGTGAAATTGTTGTGAAAGATGAAGGTGTTAAATCAACAGTCGCGCAGCGTGTGAAAGGGAATCGTGAGAATCCAAATCATATTAGTGCAACAATGCCGGGAACGGTCATTAAAGTTGTTGTAAATGAAGGTGATGAAGTGAAAAAAGGCGATTCCATGGCAATTACAGAAGCGATGAAGATGGAAACGACGGTTCAGGCGCCATTCAATGGAAAAGTGAAGAAAGTATATGTAAAAGATGGAGATGCGATTCAAACAGGCGATTTACTTATTGAACTAGAACAATAATAATAAAGAAAAGAGTTGCTTGAAGGCAGCTCTTTTCTTTATATAAAAATAATAACTTGCCACAGTGGCAAGTTATTAAAACGATTGTTTATTTTGCGTTGTAGTTGATGGGTGTGCCTCTTTTGCATTTGCTGTGCTTCGTGTACCTAACATGACTAAATAGCATAATACAGCAAAGAGACAAGAAATAAAGAGTGAATGTAACAATGCCATTGATAAACTTGCATTAGTATAAACGACTAAAATACCAACAACTGCTTGAAGTGTAACGAGAATAAATGAGATAATCCATCCCCAATATACAACCTGGTGCTGTTTATAGTGACGAATAGCAACAATCATTGCGTATAGGATCCAAGCAAATATTAATATTGCGGCAACCCTGTGTCCCATTTGAACCCATTCATGCAATTGAGTAGGCCATGGTCTGTTTTTACTACAAAGTGGAAAGTCTGGACAAGCTAAACTTGCACGCTCGTGACGTACTAAAGCTCCTGTATAGACGACAATATAACTGTAAATTGTTACACCGTAAATATGAAATTTCATTTTTTTGTCCATGATGAGAGAACGTGCATCGAATTTTTTGTCGATTTCAAAAATAAGGCACGTTAGTAAAATGACAGAAGCAAACGAAATTAAAGAAATACCAAAATGAATAGCTAATACAGCAGGTACTTGTCCCCAAACAACTGCGGCAGCTCCCATGAGTGCTTGTGCCACTAAAAATACGAAAGATAAAACAGCTAGCGTTTTTGTTTCACGTACATGTTTATAATATTTCCAGGATAGGATACAAAGAAGTGTAACGAGAATCCCTGCCGATCCGGATGTTAAGCGGTGACTTAGTTCAATAATCGTTTCCATTGATAGATTAGAGGGAACGAGTTCACCATTACAAAGTGGCCAGGATTTACCGCATCCTTGACCTGAACCTGTTTTTGTAACTAAAGCCCCTC
The DNA here is from genome assembly GCF_000161455.1 of Bacillus pseudomycoides DSM 12442. Classification (GTDB taxonomy): domain Bacteria; phylum Bacillota; class Bacilli; order Bacillales; family Bacillaceae_G; genus Bacillus_A; species Bacillus_A pseudomycoides. Next base: position 3,297,420 of record NZ_CM000745.1, on the reverse strand, counting down.
CTAATAAAACCCCTAGTAAGTCGAGGCTTGTAATGACTGCTAACCATTTAATAAAGCGTTGCAATCTGTTTCACCATCTTTCTGTTATGAAGTTATTGCGAAATATTTTCATTCCATCAATTTTATAGAACAAAACGCGCTACAGTCCTATGATATATAAAAAATAATAAAATAGCAAAGAAATGGAGAGAGGGGATAAAGAGTTTGGAATAAGAAAAAAACGGGATTTTAATTACATATTTTAGGAGAAATCATTTCTGTTATAAAAAGAAATGGGAAGAATATATGCTAAATATGACAAAATAGTTTATTATAGAAGGTAACCTCATGTTATGATTAGGAAGTAATGGGAGAAACTTTTTTGTTATCCGACACAAAAAGTTCACGTTTTCTTCACAAATTGTTAGGGAAATATGATTTAATATACTCGAGTATGAGCGTAGATTAGTAGTAGAGTGAGAAAACAACATTTCTACTGTAATAATATTGCTATATAGAAGCGTAATACTTTTGTAAAGTAAAGACGCGAAAGAAGGATGAAAGTTTTAAGAGGGGGTTGAAATGATGAACCATGCAACAAGTGAGCTGCATGATGAGTCAGCTATAACAAATGTGCCGGAAACAACACGTGTACAAGATTTATTAGCGCTCGTTAAGATGGGGATTGTAAACTCGAATACACTTACGGTATTTACAGGATTTTGGTTGGCTTTACATTTTAATGGATTAAATGCTGTTAACCATTTGGATAAAATGTTCTTTACAATTGTCGGCTCGGCTTTAATTATGGCAGGATCATGTAGCTTGAATAACTATATTGATCGGGATATCGATCACTTAATGGAACGGACAAAAAATCGTCCGACAGTAACAGGAAAATATAAACCTGGTTTTGCGTTAACATTAGGTATGACTTTATTGCTTCTTGGTTTTGTATTCTTGTTATTTACAACACCAATGGCAGCAATTATAGGTTTCATCGGTGCTTTCACATACGTTGTTTTGTATTCATTATGGACAAAACGAGCATATACACTTAATACAGTAGTAGGTAGTGTATCTGGAGCAGTTCCACCTTTAATTGGTTGGGCAGCAGTTGATCCTAGTTTAGATCATCCAATTGCTTGGATGCTATTTTTAATTATGTTTATTTGGCAAATCCCACATTTCCTCGCGTTAGCGATGAAACGTGTTGATGAATATCGAAATGCAGGTATTCCCATGCTTCCTGTTGTACATGGATTTGATATTACAAAACGTCAAATCATGATTTGGACAGTATGTTTATTACCATTACCATTTTATATGAGTGGACTGGGAGTAACATTTATGGTAATTGCAACATTGCTTAACATTGGATGGATCGTATTAGGATTCTATGGATTCCGTAAGAAGGATGACATAAAATGGTCCGTACAAATGTTTGTCTACTCCTTGAATTACTTGACAATCTTATTTGTGTCAATGATTGTAGTTACATTCTTCTAAGACAACGACATGAGGGGATTTCTTTACGTTGAGATTTACTTTACTTACTATAAATAAAGTACAATCTAATTCACAAAGAAAGTGGGGGTTGTTTGTATGAAGAAACAGTGGCGACTGCTTTCATTCGTTTCACTGCTGGCTTTACTGTTAGGGGGATGCGGTAAAGCCTTTCAATCTACTTTAATTCCGCAAGGTGAAGTAGCAAAAATGCAATATGATTTACTCTTGTTAGCAAGTGCAATTATGGTAGGTGTCGTACTTGTAGTTACTATTATTTTCTTGTATGTAATTGTGCGTTTCCGACAAAAGAAGGGTCAAGAAGATTATATCCCAAAGCAAGTTGAAGGAAATCACAAACTAGAAATTATATGGACAGTCATTCCGATTATTCTTTTGCTGATATTGGCTGTTCCAACTGTTACATATACATTCAAACTTGCTGATGTAAGTGCGATGGAGAAAAAGAATATTGATAAAGACACAATCGTTGTTGATGTAACAGCGAATCTTTATTGGTGGGAATTTTCTTATAAATCAGAAAAGATAGTAACTTCGCAAGACCTAGTTATCCCCACAGGTAAAAAAGTATATTTGAATTTGAAAGGTGCTGACATTAAACATTCGTTTTGGGTCCCATCTTTAGCTGGGAAAATGGATACGAATACGGATAATGTCAATAAAATGTGGTTAAAGGCAGATAAATCAGGAACTTATAATGGTTTTTGTACAGAATTTTGTGGCCCATCACATTCTTTAATGCAATTTAAAGTAAAGGCTCTTGATGAAAGCGAGTACAAAGATTGGATTGCTGATATGAAGAAACTTGATGGTAAGAAGGAAGTTTCTTCTCCAAAAGAACAAGAAGGTCAAGAAATATTCAACAAAAGCTGTATTGGTTGTCATGCAACTGGATCAAATGATAGTAGACCACCTTCTGCACGTATCGCACCAAACCTAGCAAACTTTGCTGATCGCGATATGGTTGCCGGCATTGCTGAAAATAATGAAGAAAACGTAAAAAAATGGTTAAAGGATCCTGAAAATATGAAGCCAGGAAATAAAATGACTGGTAAATATGGCAACTTAACGGACGGTCAAGTAGATGCATTAAATGCATATTTGAAAACGTTAAAAGTTGAGAAGTAAAGAGGGATTATTTGCGAAGGGGAGGTTGAAAACGTGAGTTCTGTAGCAAAAAAACAGGGGATGGGTGCTGTTATATGGGATTATTTGACGACAGTAGACCATAAAAAAATTGCCATTCTCTATTTAATTGCAGGTGGATTGTTTTTTATCATTGGCGGAATAGAGGCATTATTTATCCGTCTTCAATTAGCGATTCCAAACAATGCTTTTCTTGTTGGGGATGCTTATAACCAAGTATTAACGATGCACGGTACAACAATGATTTTCCTCGCAGCTATGCCGCTCGTGTTTGCATTTATGAACGCCGCTGTACCACTTCAAATTGGGGCACGGGATGTGGCGTTTCCATTTTTAAATTCACTTGGATTTTGGTTATTTTTCTTCGGTGGAGTATTTTTAAACTTAAGTTGGTTTTTAGGAGGGGCACCTGATGCAGGGTGGACATCTTATGCATCGTTATCTCTTGCTTCTAAAGGACATGGTGTTGATTTTTATGTACTAGGGTTACAAATATCAGGTATAGGTACACTGATTGGTGGTATTAACTTCCTTGTCACAATTATTAATATGCGTGCACCTGGAATGACATATATGCGTATGCCAATGTTTACATGGACAACATTTGTAACTTCTTCACTTATTTTATTTGCTTTCCCACCATTAACAGTGGGATTGGCACTACTTATGTTAGATCGCTTATTTGGCACAAGTTTCTTTAACCCAGCTTTAGGGGGGAACACGATTATATGGGAACATTTATTCTGGATCTTCGGTCACCCAGAAGTGTATATTCTTATCCTTCCAGCTTTCGGAATATTCTCAGAAATTTTCGCTACATTCTCTAAAAAACGACTATTTGGTTACTCATCTATGGTATTTGCAACGGTGTTAATTGGATTTTTAGGATTTATGGTATGGGCGCATCATATGTTTACAGTTGGTCTTGGACCTGTTGCGAACGCTATTTTCTCAGTTGCAACAATGGCAATTGCAGTTCCGACTGGTATTAAAATATTTAACTGGCTCTTTACAATGTGGGGTGGAAGTATCAGGTTTACAACGCCAATGATGTGGGCTGTTGCTTTTATTCCATCATTTGTAATGGGTGGTGTAACAGGGGTCATGCTTGCCTCGGCTCCAGCTGACTATCAATTCCATGATAACTATTTCGTTGTAGCGCATTTTCACTACGTAATCGTTGGTGGAGTTGTATTTGGACTATTAGCAGGTGCACATTATTATTGGCCACTTATGTTTAACAAAGTATTAAATGAAACCTTGGGGAAAATAACATTTTGGTTGTTCTTTATCGGCTTCCATTTAACATTCTTTATCCAGCATTTCCTTGGTTTAATTGGTATGCCACGTCGCTACTTTACGTATTTACCAGGCCAAGGATTAGAAACGGGGAACTTAATTAGTTCGATTGGTGCTGTATTTATGGGGCTAGGAACGATCGTTCTACTATTTAATGTTGTGAAAACATCGTTGTCTAAAGAGAAAGCTGGCCGCGATCCGTGGGATGCTCGTACATTAGAATGGACAATGCCTGCACCTACACCAGAATACAATTTTAAACAATTACCATTCGTTCGCGGATTAGATCCGTTCTGGATTGAAAAACGTGAAGGGAATAAAGAAATAACACCAGCAGAGCCTGTTAGTGATATTCATATGCCAAACCCTTCATTTTCACCATTTGTTATATCTCTTGGATTATTTATAGCAGCATTTGGTGCGATGTACATGCAAGGTGGGAAAGATAAGTTTTGGTTATTGGTTGCAATTATTGGACTTATCATTACATTTGGTGCAATGTTCTTACGTTCAGTAATTGATGATCATGGTTATCATATTCATAAAGAAGATTTAGATGATAAGGGGGGCACAGCGTAATGCATGTAGAGGAAAAATTAACAAATGAAACGTTTCCAGCAGAGCCTGAAAAAGCAACCCTTGAGGGGAAAAATAAGTTTGTTGGATTTTGGCTATTTCTTGGAGGCGAAACTGTATTGTTCGCTTCCTTATTTGGCACATATTTAGCGTTGAAAAATTCTACAAACGGTGGCCCCACTTCTCAAGAAATGTTTCAAATGCCACTTGTCTTTATTATGACGATGCTTTTGTTAACAAGTAGTTTAACAAGCGTGTATGCGATGTATCATATGAAGAACTTTAACTTTAAGCAAATGCAGCTTTGGTTACTTGTTACAGTACTATTAGGATTAGGGTTTTTAGGGTTTGAGATTTATGAATTTTATCATTATACACACGAATTCAAACATACGATGAGAAGTAGTGCATTTGGTTCAGCGTTTTATGCGCTTGTTGGAACTCATGGATTACACGTATTGTTCGGATTATTATGGATCTTAACATTAGTTTTTCGGAATGCGAAGCGCGGGCTGAATTTATATAATGCTCCAAAGTTTTACGTTGCATCTATTTACTGGCACTTTATTGATGTAGTTTGGGTGTTTATTTTCACTGTAGTATACTTGATGGGAATGGTGGGATAAACAATGGCGATAAAGCAAACAAATACAAGTAACTCAAAAGTAGATCTTGTTTATCGTAGAAAAAAAAGTGCTGAGGAAATGAGACATCAAGTGATTACATTTGGTCTAATGATTTTCTTAACGATTGTAGCTTTTGTGGCAGTCGCTTATCCGAAAACATTTAGTCCTCTTTTCTCTGTACCATTTATTTTACTATTAGCTGTTGTTCAAGTAATATTTCAATTGTATTATTTCATGCATATGAGTCATAAGGGACATGAAGCAGCAACCTTTTTCTTATATTCTGGATTATTGATAGGGTTGTTAACCATTTTAGCTTTTATGACAATTGTTTGGGTTTAAAAAGTAAAGGATAGGGAGCTTGAAGTTATCTTCGCTCCCTTTTTCCTATGAGGGTAAGGAGTTCATATTGAAAGGGTGGGTGTAAAATGGGCAACTTATGGATATTTGGTTTTCAAGCTTTATGGAGCCCGATCTTTTTACTTTTTATGGTGTCTATCCTTATCTGTTACTTTCTTATTATCGGGCCGTATAGAAATCGGTTCGATAATGCAGAAAAGGTAAATAAAAAGCAAATGTTTTATTTTACGACTGGGATTATCCTGTTGTATCTTGTAAAAGGTGGGCCTATTGATTTACTTGGACATATTGTATTTAGTGCACATATGTTTGAAATGGCAGTGATGTACATCGCTGTACCACCATTATTGTTATTAGGGATTCCAGTTTGGTTATACACATATATTACCTCTTTCCGTTTTATCCAAGTGATATTGATTATGTTTACAAAACCGCTTATTGCTCTGTTTGTATTTAATGGATTATTTTCTATTTATCATTTGCCTGTTGTTTTTGATGCTGTAAAGCAAAATCAAGTTGCTCATCCTATTTTTCTTGCTGTTTTATTTTTTACAGCAATGATGATGTGGTGGCCTATGCTAAATCCATTACCGGAGTATCAAACATTAAGTGAAATAAAGAAAATTGGTTACATGTTTGCGAACGGTGTATTATTGACACCAGCTTGTGCGCTAATCATATTTGCTAGTGAATCGTTGTTTGCTACGTATACGGATCCGAGTGCGTGGATGAAAGCGATGGAGCTCTGTGTACCTGCAGGAACATTGAGTGATTTAAATATAACCGGACCAGAATTTTTACATTGGATGCCGATTGTGCAAGATCAACAAACAGGCGGTATCATTATGAAAATTGTCCAGGAAATAGTGTATGGTACAATTATTGGCTATGTGTTTTTTAAATGGGCACGTAAAGAACGTAAAAAAGATGAGGAGCAACTACAGAAAGTGCCTCCTTATTTGCAACCAAAATAAAGAAGGTGTATCACATGGATACACCTTCTTTACTATTCTATAACTGCAAATTCCTTTAGCTTTTTTTCAATATTTTGCAAGAGTTGTTCGCTTTTTTGGATTACGTTTGTAGGGAAAACTTCATTTTCACCATATTCAACGCCATGTGGATAGTAATGTTTTCCTAACAATGGTGGAAGTAATTTAACTTGTGCATGGCGTCCTCCGATTTCCCCTTCTACCGCAAAGCCTTGTATCCGTAAATAATATACATCCTTCAATATTTCAAATTTATAGTCATATGTAACTCGCTCATAGTCCCACTGTCCAGCAAGTACAAAACGTTGATTTTGCATAACTTCCGTGAGCAGTGTAAAATCAATGGTCGCTCCTATAAGTTTTGAATTTGTAAATTGCATGGAATACCTCCTTATCTTTATTTGAAAACCTTTAATTTTATAATAGTATGAATAATAAGAAATCGCAATTCATATTGAGAGAAAAGGGAGAATCACGGCTTTTTTTATTTAAATATGATATAGTGAAAATAGTGCGGTACACACAAAAGAGAAGACAGGCATTTGTGTATATCTCAATTTTATGTTTGACCAGGAGGTATATTGTTTGAAGAAATTATTACGTATCGTAATGATTACGGTTTTTATTTTAGCTATTGATTTATACGGGAAATTACTCGTTTCGCAATATATATTACAGCCATCTCATTCTAAGCAGGAACATAAGATTGTTAAGAAAAAGAAACAGATAAATGAAGGATTTCCAGAGACAATCTCCCAATTAATAGGAGGGGATTCGGAAAGTTTATTAGCAAAATGGGGTGAGCCAGCTCGAATCGAACCTTCTGCGTATGGTTACGAATGGTGGATTTATAATCAAGATTTATCACAATATGTGCAGTTTGGTGTTGCAGAACATAAAATTGTAACAGCTTATGTTGCTGGTAATAAAGTGGATGTAGTTCCATTTCGTATGGATGAAAAATATGAAGATGTCTATAAAAAAAATCCATTCTCACATGAAATTTCTTTGAAAAAAGGAAGAAACAGCTATCAATTTGAATTATCTGATACTGAAATTGCAGAACAACCACTTGTTTCGATAGAAGAAGATGGTTGGGCGCAGTTATACTTTGACCGATTCACACATAAACTTGTCGGAATTCGGTATATGGATGATGAGACATTGCTTCGACAAAGGCCGTATCAGCTTGTTTATTCTGGAGAGTTAGGGGCGGAGCAGCCAATTACTCCAGAGAAAATGACACAAATAGAACATGGAAATATGCAACAAATTCTAGATTTGACGAATATTATTCGTAGTCGTCATCAACTACCGTTACTAACATGGGATCAACAAACAGCTGAAGTGGCTTTTGGGCATAGCAAGGATATGAAAGAGAATAATTATTTTTCGCATGATTCGCCGGAATTTGGGACTTTAGGAGATCGATTACAACGTGGTCAAGTCGCATTTCAACTCGCAGGTGAAAATATAGCAGCACAGCATACTGATGGGATCTCTGCAGTACAAGGTTGGTTGAATAGTGAAGGACATCGGAAAAACTTGCTAAATGAACAATTTACTGGACTAGGTGTTGGAGTCTTCGATAAATTTTATACTCAAAATTTCATTAGAAAATAGGAAAAGGTGCATGAATCGTTAAAAAATAGGCGAACCATGCGCCTTTTTTTTCTTACAATATAGTAGATACATCTGAAGAGGTGAGGATTATGACAAAAACAAAAGGACCGTTACATCCTTCTGTTCAACAGTTTAAAGAGTTTGTAAACCATCACCCTAAAATGGTTCATGAAGTTCGAAATGGTCAAAAAACATGGCAACAATTTTATGAGGAATGGTATTTACTTGGAGAACAAGATGAAATGTGGAAGGTGTATAAAGCAGATGGAGAAACGATTTCTTCTCCAGCTCAAGAAAACAATGATGAAAAAGCCGTCGATTTGATGGGACAAATGCTTTCTTTTTTAAAAAAATTAGATGCAGAGCAAATGCAGCAACATCTAGCTAATGTAACGAGTGCCATTGGGAGTGTACAACAGGTTATTCAGCAATTTCAAGGGAATCGTACACAACCTGAGCAAAGAACTTCTGAAAACAATCCATTTTTCTTTCGAAAAGATTAGGAGGAAAGAGGATGAGGGCAGAGCTTATGGAATTTATAAAAGCTGATGAAGATTTAGGGCGTTATATTCGTGAACAACCCCATTGGTATCGAAAATTATCACGTAATCCGGAGGAAAAGGAGGCATTTGAATTAGCTGCTTTACAGTATTATAAAAAGACAATCCCGGACAAAGTTGCAAAATTTCAAAATCAATTGGCGGTTGCTTCTATTATGATTGACATGTTTCAATATATGAAGCAGCAAAATGCAACGTAATTGGAAGGGAAAACTATGTCCGTCATGCGAAACTTTTGTTACAATAGAAAAGGATTATTGAAAAAAGGAGTTATAGCATGACGGAAATTTGTTTAGTACGACATGGACAAACTGATTGGAATTTTCAAGAGATTATTCAAGGGCGTGAAGACATTCCACTTAATGAAGTTGGGAAAAAGCAAGCAAGTCAAAGTGCAGCTGCGTTGCAATTGGACACATGGGATGTGATTATCAGCAGTCCCTTAATTAGAGCGCAGGAAACAGCTCGGATGATTAGTAACGCTGTTGGAATACATTCTATTCTTCTTGATGAGCGGTTTGTTGAACGGAATTTTGGCGAAGCTTCAGGGAAACCCGTTTCCACAGTTAGAGAGCTGATTGCAGAGGGAAATGTAGAAGGTATGGAGACAGATGGAGAGATTGTAAATCGTTGCTTTTCTGCATTGCAAGATGTTGCACAAGTACATGCAGGTAAGCGCGTTATTATCGTTGCACATTCACATGCGATAAAAGCAATTTTAAATGCAATCTCCCCTGATGAAATTACATTTAAAACTCCATTGAAAAATGCTTGCATTAGTTATGTAAAAGAGGAAAATGGAAGCTGGGACGTGCTACGATATAATATCGCGGAGCATATTTGCGTATAAGAAATTATGACGGATGATGGTTTTCGGTAATCGGACTTTTTACTTTATATTCAGATGGGATATTCAAATTAGTAGTTCGGTTTTAAATGTGTTATGATGGATACTCGGAGGTGTCTCTCATGATTGTAGCGACGCTTGAAAGCGTAATGATATTAGACGAGGCAGAACAGCTTGCAAAAGCGATTGTCTGTTCAGATATAGCAAAGGGTTATCGGGAATGTTATAAGGCGTTACAGGAAGATTTGGAAGCTCAAACATTAATTAGTCAATTTACAGCAATGAAAGAGCGATATGAAGAAGTGCAACGCTTTGGAAAATATCATCCTGATTATACTTTCGTTTCGAAAAATATGCGAGAATTAAAACGTTCTGTAGATTTGCATGAAAAGATAGCTGCTTTTAAAAAAGCAGAAAATGCTTTGCAAAAACTATTAGATGAAGTCAGTGTAGCGATTGGTTCCGAAGTATCATCTGCTATTAAAGTTCCTACTGGAAATCCGTTTTTTGATGCAGGTGGATGCGGAGGCGGTTGTGGCTCTGGTGGAAGTTGTGGTTGTAAAAAAACGGGGTGATGTGCCCCGTTTTTTAGAATATGGAAGAAAACGTATACAGAATTCGTTTAACAATGTACTATAATTTCACAAATTTCTGATTGATGTTTATAAGATACAAGAATATGAGTATATAAAAGGAGAAGATGGAGAAGATTATGTTCGGGCAACGACAAAGTATGATTGTTTATTTACATTCATTGAAACATGCCAAGATTTTAAGGAAATATGGTAATATTCATTACATATCAAAGCGTTTGAAATATGCAGTTGTATATTGTGATATGGAACAAATAGAGCATATGATACAAAAGCTAAATAAACTTCCTTTTGTGAAAAAAATTGAGCAGTCATATCGCCCATTTCTTAAAACGGAATTTGAAAATTCACGTCCGGATCGCGCGAAAGAATACGACTATAGTTAAAGAGAAAGACCCCCACTATTTTGGTGGGGGTCTTCTCGGTTTTTTCTTTTTAAAGAAAACGTCTCTTTTCTGCAGAACGTATGTTTGTTTTGGTGCATAATGATCTTATCAAATAAAATGAGGTGAGAACAGGTGAAGAAAGCATATTTTTCGAAACGGATCTATAAGGTAGATTTACCGCATGAAATGGTAGATGCATTGGCAGAGACAATCGAAACATGTAATCAGGCGAAGCGCTTTGCGTTTCAAATGATTGTTCGGGAAAAACGTTGGAACCGTAAGATATATACAGATAGTCTTCATCTCGTTCTCAAGCGGAAATTCGGCATCTTTATTCATTAATCCGCGGCTTTTACGATTGGTCGCCGAGGGTTAGGGTATAAAGAAAAAGTAGCTGGGGTGCTTCAGCCTTATATTCCAAAGAAAGATGCACACCACTGGAGCCATTGGCATCAATTAAACAATCGATTGGATATTGGCACGCATCATTTCTATCAGCTATACGATGTAGATCAACCGAAAGAAGTCTTACAAATCGAACGGTTACACTTGTTTGAAAATGAAAAGAAAAAACTAGCAAAATGATTTGCATGATAAAAAAGAGCAATTTGTCCTAGATTTTTACGCTTATTACCAGAGCAGATAACAAGTCTAGGAACTGGATGCATGACAAAGTGTTCTATCCTCGATATAAGAATAAAGTAGTTGTACCTATTTTGTTTGCCTTTCGTCGGAAGATAGAATGGGTCGTCTTACATTGCATACAGACACTACCGAACTCTATATTGTTGTATCCTCTTTGTTGAACGAGAGGAACTGTTTTTGTGAGGACAGAGACAGGAGAATCCCCCACCTTAAGCTCTTGTAGAGGTAGGTGAGGGTAGTTCAATTTAATAAAAATACAATGAGTATAAATTGCTATTGCATTGGAGGAATGAAATGATTCATTCGTAAAATGCCGATAAGGTGATTAAAATATAATTCTTTTTCTGGGAAAATTGTAGAAGGTTTTACAGTAAAAGAAGTAACGTTTTTTTCGATTTGTTCCGCTGTTTCCTCGAATAAAACGATTCGTTTACTTTTTGTACCTTCAAGTATAGGAATCCCTTCGCGGCATATATATAGCGGTTGGAAATCCCCAACCGTTGTAGGTTTAAGAACAACAACAAGTGAGCATACTTTTTTATCATTTTTTAAGGTTTCAAATTGTAACATATGTGATACACGATCTTTATTTGTCTTTGCAATCTCAAGTAATTCATATAAATCGGAGTAGCCTTCTCCTAGTTCAATAAAACGTTGAATCATATTATTTCCTCCTCTTTCTTTTACTGTATCACTTCGTTTTTAAAATGAAAAGCAGACAAAGAAAAAAAACCCTGCAAAGCAGGGCCCTTCTTACACTAGTATGTACTAGTAAGAAGGCAAAGGGAGAGGAGAAACCGGAGGAAGAACTTATGGGGAAACGTAAGTCTTCTCCGCGGTTGGCAACAACATCGAAGGTGATGTTGTTATATTTATTTATGTCCAATCTAAATGAAGATATACATAATGAATTTAAAATTTATCGTAGGCTTTTTATTTTTCTTTTTTTTATTTTATGATAGGATAAAAAAGATAAAGTGAAACTTGCGTTAGTAGAGAGGGATCTGACTCGCCAATAGCGAGATGAATATACATATGGGATACTGAAAAGTTATCATGTAATGATGACTTTTTTAACGAAATAAATTAGTTTTTCTTTTAATAGATAGCGGATTCGTTTATCCTTTAATGGAAAAACACCCAAAAAACAGTGAGGTTTGATAGCGGTTAACCAAACGAATATGCGTTTGTAATAATCGCTCGATAGATTGAAATAAAGGTAGTGACAGCAAATGAGAGTAGTTTCTGGAAAATGTAAAGGGCATCCGCTTAAGGCTGTGCCAGGTAATACAACGCGACCGACAACAGATAAGGTAAAAGAAGCCATCTTTAATATGATTGGTCCTTATTTCGAAGGAGGAATTGCCCTCGATTTGTTTGGAGGTAGCGGAGGGCTTGGGATTGAAGCGCTTAGCAGAGGGGTTGACAAAGCCATTTTTGTTGATCGGGATAATAAAGCGGTGAAGGTTATTCATCAAAATTTAGAAAGCTGTAGAGTACATGACCAAGCTGAAGTGTATAGAAATGATGCAGAGCGCGCTTTGAAGGCGTTAATTAAACGTGAACTATCATTTGATCTCATACTGCTAGATCCACCATACAAAGATCAAAAAATCATTTCATTAATTAGTGTTATGGACCAACACGGATTATTGAACGAAGATGGATTGATTATGGCAGAACATGGGGATGATGTAGTCTTACCGGAAGCAATAGGGGGACTTGTAAAGGTAAGAGCAGAAAATTATGGTATGACAGCGATTTCCATTTATAAGCATGAAGGTGAGGGGACCGAATGACAAGCATAGCAATTTCTTCAGGGAGTTTTGATCCGATAACTCTTGGGCATTTGGATATTATTAAAAGAGGCGCAAAGGTGTTTGACGAAGTATATGTTGTCGTTTTAAACAATTCTTCCAAGAAACCGTTCTTTTCAGTAGAAGAGCGCCTAGAGCTAATTCGAGAAGCAACAAAAGATATTCCAAACGTAAAAGTTGATTCGCATAGCGGACTGTTAGTTGAATATGCAAAAATGCGTAATGCAAACGCAATTTTACGTGGTTTACGTGCAGTTTCTGATTTTGAATATGAGATGCAAATTACATCGATGAATCGTAAGTTAGACGAAAATATTGAAACCTTTTTTATTATGACAAATAATCAATATTCATTTTTAAGTTCGAGCATTGTGAAGGAAGTGGCTCGTTATGGTGGAAATGTAGCTGGTCTTGTTCCTTCTGTTGTAGAGCACGCTTTAAAAGAAAAGTTTCAAACCCCGTTAAGATGAACGGGGTTTTTCTTTGTTTATTATGCGTAAGAATAATAAAATAACATATAGATATAAACAAAATAGTGTAAAAGTAGGACCGTAGCGAAGCAATATTTCCCAAGTCTTTGCAAGAATAGAAGCATGGTTTGATAAAAAAACAGGGATATCTTGTTGATTTGGTGAAAAAGAATGTAATTTTTCATAAAGTGGTACCCAAAATATAAAAGTGTAAATTGGGGCGAGAATACTTTGGATAATTCTTGCAAAGAAATAGGGTTTAAAGCGAATATCAGTTTCGGCTAAAATACTCGCTACCTGAGCTTGGATAGAAAGGCCGCTAAATGCGAGGATAAAGCTCGTTACCATTGCTTGTTCAAGAATTGTAGTCTGATTGGTTTGGCTGATCATTTGGCTACCTAGTGTCATTTCAAAAAGTCCTGATAGGATGGGAATGCTAAAGTGTGGTGACAGTTGGAAGAATTTTAAAATATGTTGCATAATAAAAGCTAGTGCTGCCGTGAGTTGGAAGACAGTAATCATTTTATTTAAAACGGAGAATAAAATAATAAATCCACCAATCATGAGTAAAGTTTGAATAGAGGAGATAATGGCATCACCAAGTAGTTTTCCAATTGGTCTGTTCTCTTGTAAACGCGTCTCGTGGAGAATTGAAAAAGCGTGTTGTAAGGGACGTTTTTGAATGGATTGTTTTTCTTGTATGTAAGTATTGTTGTTTCCATAAAAACGCATAAGTAATCCGACAGTAAGGTTGCTAACATAATGTGCAGCAGCTAGTATGAAACCTAATTTAGGATTGTTAAAAAAGCCAATAGAAACAGCTCCAAAAATAAATAATGGATTTGAAGAGTTGGTAAATGATACGAGTCGTTCCGCTTCTATTTGCGTTAGCTGATTACTTTTCCGGAGTCTTGCACTTAATTTGGCGCCCGCAGGGAAGCCGGAGGCCATTCCCATTGCCCAAACAAATCCGCCAATACCAGGCACACGAAAGAGCGGGCGCATAAGCGGTTCTAATATAATACCGATAAACTTTACAACACCTATACTAATTAAAAGCTCCGCAACGATAAAAAAAGGTAGTAGTGAAGGAAAGACAACTTCCCACCATATATTTAATCCGCGAATAGAAGATTGCAAAGCGGCTTGGGGGTGAAGTACGAGAGAAAATGTTAGAAATATCATCGTTATGGTGAGAAAAGCTGTTTTCCATTTTTCATACATTTTAACGTAGCCCCCTTTGTCCCAAAAAACGTTCATTTCAGTATACGTGGATACATGGTGAATTTAGACCATAAGTATGAAAAAGAGGATGAAAAAATTTAAAGGGTGAGAGAAATGAATGAACCAAAAATAGGCTTAGCTCTTGGATCTGGAGGTGCAAAAGGCTTTGCGCATGTCGGGGTGATTAAAGTGTTACGAGAGGCGAATATTCCCATTCATATGATTGCTGGAAGTAGTATGGGGGCGTTAATTGGGACATTTTATGCAGCGGGTTGCAACGTGGAGAGACTCTATCGAATGGCCACATTATTTAAACGAAAATACTATTTGGATTTTACTGTACCGAAAATGGGATTTATTTCTGGAAAACGGGTAAAAGATATGATTAAAATGTTTACATATAATAAAAATTTAGAAGAGCTAGATATCCCAACTGCAGTTGTGGCCACTGACATTTTAAAGGGGGAAAAAGTTGTATTTACAAGCGGTTCTATTGCTGATGCGGTGAGGGCGAGTATTTCTGTGCCAGGAGTGTTTGTACCTGAAAAAATAGATGGTCGTTTATTAGTGGATGGCGGAGTGATTGATCGCATCCCTGTATCCGTTGTTAAAGACTTAGGAGCTGATATTGTAATTGCTGTAGATGTATCTCCTATTAAGGTGAACGGAGAAGTTACATCTATTTATGATGTTATCATGCAGAGTATTGAGATTATGCAGCATGAACTTGTTGTTAATCGGCAAATTGCTTCAGACTTAATGATGCGCCCGGCAGTAGAACAGTTTAGTTCTCGTGCTTTTACCAATATCGAAGACATTATTCGAGTTGGAGAAGAAGAGGCCGAAAAACACATTCAGAAAATTTACTTATTAATTGAGCAGTGGAAGGAGAAAAATAATGTTTAAGCGTTTTCGTTTTATATATGCAATTTTAATTGGCGTTATATTAGCAATGTTGCTTGTCTATGTACGTCTACCATATTATGTAACAAAACCAGGTATGGCAGCGAAATTAGAACCATATGTACAAGTTGATGGTGGGAAGAAAGAGTCAGGTGATTTTATGCTCGTGACCGTTTCGATGGGGCCTGCGAATGTTGTAAATCTAATAGCTGCCCAATTTAATAAATATAATCACATTTCTAAAGCAGAGGAGATTTTGCAAAAAGGTGAGAGTGATGAAGAATATCAATTCCGCCAAGCGTATGCAATGAAAGATTCTCAAAACGCAGCCATTTATAATGCGTATAAGCGAGCAAATCGTTCAGTTTCCTTTCAAAACAAAGGGGTTTTAGTTGCTGGGATTGCGAAAAATATGTCCGCTGAAGGGAAATTAAAACTTGGGGATATAATTGTCGCTGTTGACGGTCAGCCTTTTGAAGCGATAGACCAATTTATTGCATATATGTCAGGTAAAAAAGAAGGGGATGTAGTAAATATTGAGTATATTCGTGGGGGGAAACGTTCTACAGAAAAACTAACGCTAAAACAAATTCCTGATGGCAAGGGACGTGTTGGTATTGGAGTTTCCATTGTTACTGAAAGGGACTTAGTAGTAGATCCAAAGGTGAAAATTGATTCACATGAAATTGGGGGACCATCAGCAGGATTAATGTTTACATTGGAAATCTATAATCAATTGACTGAAGAGGATATGACAAAAGGTCATGAGATTGCTGGAACGGGAACCATTAATGAAAAGGGAGAAGTTGGTCCGATTGGTGGTATTCAACAAAAAGTTGTAGCTGCTAGTGATGCGGGTGCAGAAATATTCTTTGCTCCAAATGAAAAAGGGGCACCGAAATCGAATTATAAAGAAGCGCTTGAAGCAGCGAAAGATATAAAAACAAAGATGAAAATTGTACCAGTAGATACATTAGATGATGCGCTAGCATATTTAGAAAAAATGTCAGAAAAAAAGTAAACCTCTCGCCCTAGAGAGGTTTTTTTATAAAAAATTATTCGTTGTTTCATCATACCGAATAGGATGCTGAGTTATATCCTTTTGTATACATTTTGTACGTAAAGGTTCTTGTAGCACTGAAAAATAAACAGCATTTGCTTTGCGCTCTATATCTAGAACGGGATGTTGAAATGTTTTCGTATGAGTAAGAAGCGGGAGTCCTAGATTTTTTTTTTGTTTCGAAATATAAGTTTGTCCTTTTTGTGACATACCAAGTAAACGGATATATGGTGCATGTTGCTCTATATGTGCCTTTTCCATTTCTTCTTTTGTTGTATTTGTTAAAATATGTGTACATACCCGTTGTAATCTAGTCCATGTATAACGTTTTGTTTTTAATGCTTCCATGAAAGTAAGAAATGAAGAGGTATTATGTATTTTTGATAAAATACGATGCTCCAATCCTTCCTCTACCTCATATATATGTTGTAAATCCTTGGAAGACATTGTCAAAAGTCTATATTTAAAAAATGGGAAATACTCCTCCCAACAATGCAGTGTATGATACGTTTGTTTATAGCTTTCTAAAAAAGATGCGGTACAATTGGGTACAAATGGATAAATGGTTGTGAATGAATCATTTTCACTAAATAATTGTTTGCGAATGCTAGTCGCACTTGCAATATGGTTATCTTGAAAGGTTTCGTCATGGTAATGAGATGCGAACCTTTCAATGGTATGTGCATGAATGGAACTTTTCTGAGAAAGAATCGCTTCAATGTAATGTAAGCCTAATATATTATTTGGCTGGGACATATCAACAGTATTGACGTCCGATAAGATGTGTGAAAAGGCTTGAGAAGTTGCTTTGGCATAGCTGTTTCCAGCATCCATAAATTGCTGCACAAGTTGATTGAAAGTATCTTTTTCCTTTTGGCGTAAAGAAATGGTATTATAGAAGTTTTGAACCTCTCCATCCTCACTGCCGAAGCAAATTTCAGAAACGCCAAGGGCATCTAAAATAGAAATAGCACCGTTAGCAAATGTTTCGGCTTTTTGTGTTGCGAATGTATAAGGGAGTTCAACAACAAGATCTATACCACCGGCTAGAGCCATCTTGGTTCGGAACCATTTTGATAAGAGAGCTGGTTCACCACGTTGTAAAAATGATCCGCTCATGACAGCGATTGTAATGTCGGACTGTGTTAACTTTTTTGTTTGTTGCACATGATAAGCATGACCGTTATGAAAGGGGTTATATTCAACAATAATACCGCTTGCCTTTATGATAATCTCTCCTTTCGATGTAGCATCTTTTCTAAAAACATGATAATCTATATATTATTTCCTATAATGACTTCATTATAGTGTAAAGAAAAAACATTGACAAATATAAAATGGCTAGCTATAATTTTGTTTGTTGCCTTGAGGTGATATGATATGAAATGGTCCATCCATCAATTAAACAAATTGAGACATAAAGGATTGACATTGGATGAGATGGTAGATGTAAGTGAGCTAAAAGAAGTCGAGAAAGAAATTCGAGAAATTAATCCTGTCCATGTAACAGGTAGAGTTGATTTTGGCTCCAGTAAGTTTACGTTTCATCTACATATAACTGGAAGCATGGTTTTACCATGTTCTCGCTCTTTAGTAGATGTAACATTACCATTTGACATTAAAACAACTGAGGTGTTCCAAACTTCAGAAGAAGAGTATGAAACGGAAGCGGAAATCCATTACTTAGAAGGAGAAGTACTTGACTTACTCCCAATAATCAAGGAAAATATACTTTTGGAGATTCCAATGCAAATTTTCAGTGATGATGTTTCCGGTGGAGCACCAACGCAAGGTCAAGACTGGCAAGTGATTTCGGAAGAAAGCAAAGAAAAGCCTGTTGATCCAAGGTTAGCAGGACTTGCGAAGTTTTTTGACAAATAATCGGAAGACTGGTTCAGGCCTTCATATGAAAATAACTATTTCTTTTAAGGAGGTGGGAAGAATGGCTGTACCTTTTAGAAGAACTTCTAAAACAGTAAAAAGAAAGCGTCGTACGCATTTCAAATTATCAGTACCTGGTATGGTAGAGTGCCCAAGCTGTGGTGAAGCGAAATTAGCTCACCGTGTATGTAAAGCATGCGGTACTTACAAAGGTAAAGAAGTAATCAGCAAGTAATTGTGGAAATAAACGCAGAAGATATTCTTCTGCGTTTATTTTTTTTTGTATTATTCTTTATATGTTGGTATTCTATCTTTTCTAGTAACTGCATATGTTTAATAAAAAATGCATAAGGAGGACTAGAGGAATGGCGACAACAAGACAAGATGCATGGACTGATGATGAAGATTTACTTCTGGCAGAAGTGGTACTCCGGCATATTCGTGAAGGAGGAACCCAGCTTTCCGCATTTAAAGAGGTAGGTAGACATTTATCTCGTACACCTGCAGCATGCGGATTTAGGTGGAATTCTTACGTTAGAAAGCAGTATAAAGAACGTATTGAAGAGGCAAAACAAATTCGTAAGGTAGAGAATTATGTAGTAAGGCAACCAAAAGTGGTGGAGTTTTCTCCTACATCAATTACATTAGACGATGTTATTAACTTCTTACAAAAATATAAAGATGAAAAAGAATTAAAAGAATTACACCAAAAAATTGAATTGTTACAAAAGGAAAAGGAATGGCTTCTACAGCGTGTATCTGTATATGAAGAAGAGTATCGTACTTTGCTTGATTATATTGATCGAAAAAGAAGTGTGATGGTACTAGAAACAAAAGAAAGAGATACCATTCATGAGCATGAAACATTAGAAAAGGTGAAAAAATAAAAACAGCTGAATAACAGCTGTTTTTATTTTATGCGGATTCTTCATTTGTAACCGCATTCAAATTAGCTTCTGGATGCCAAATGTAAAATTCGCCATCAGTGGTTGATATTTGCCCGAAGTTTAGTTTCTCCCAAAATGCAGCGGATTGAATACGAGCTGTTGTTTTGATTGGAAATTGTAGTTGTTTTGCATAATTAACAAGCATTTGGCCAAAACCCTGTTTTTGGAAGTTTGGTAACACTTCAAGTTTAGAGAGTTCTACGTAAGATCCAGTAATCTCAAGATTTAATTCACCATGTCTCCTCATGTACAAGCTCATACGTGCGATAAGGGATCCGCCGTAATAAATGCCGTAAAATGGGGACTCGCTATCATTTTCAATAATATTTGCTTGCAATTCTTCGAACATGGAGAGTTCTTGAGCGCCACAGCCCTTAAATTTTTTAAATTCGTCTAACGTTTTATAATTGATGAGCAAGCGCTCAACTTTTGGGAATGTCATTACAACACATCCTTTTCTCGTTTTGTAAAATAAAGAAAAGTATAAATATTTTCAATAATATTATAACTCATTTTTTCATTTTTATGAAGGAAATAGAATATTTCTTTCAGTATTTTTTTTGAGGATTTGCTACACTAGTCGTATGAAGGGAATTTATATATATTTATGAAATGTACTTTTAGTTGTGGAAATATAAATAAGATATACTCAATGTTATGATGAGTTATAGAGGGGAGGTAATCAGGAGGCTTCTAATTGATTACAGGATATCTTTCTTCTTTGTATTCGTTAGGAGATTCTGAGGGGATAGAGATGAAGATTGGGATTGTTGGTCCGGGAGCTATTGGTCTTCTTTTTGCATTTTATTTAAAAAAGAACAAACAGGATGTTACATTATTTACAAGAACGGTAGAACAAACTGAAAAGTTAATGCAGGAGGGGATAAGCTGTATTCGTAAGGGAAGAAAGGAAACGGTATTTCCGAATGTTACGCCATTAGAGAGTATTGTAGGTGAACAAATGGACTATACGTTTATTGCTGTAAAACAATATCATTTAGCGAATATACTTCCTTTCATAAAAGGACAAAGGCAGATTATCTTTTTGCAAAATGGAATGTCTCATCTGGATATATTACACGAAATAAAGTGTGAAAATGTAGCGGTGGGGATTGTGGAGCATGGGGCAAAAAAAGAAAATGAATATACAGTGCGCCATACAGGAGTAGGGGTTACGAAATTTGGAGTAGTAAATGGTGATTGGTCTCAATTTGAGGCACTATTGGATTGTTTTTCCTCAAAGTATTTTTCGGTGCAAGTAGAAGAAGATTGGAAACAAACAATGAGTTATAAACTTGTAATAAATGCCTGCATTAATCCACTAACAGCTTTATTTGGTATACAAAACGGAGAATTGCTATCGAATCCTTTTTTTTATAAAGTGATGGAGCAAATATTTCAGGAGGTCATGTTCCTTGTAGGGGAGGAAAAAAAAGAAGAGATGTGGCAATTGGTTTGTCATGTATGTGAAACAACATCCAGTAATACATCCTCTATGTTAGCTGACGTAAAAGAGAATCGGGAAACGGAAATTGATGCTATTATTGGCTATGCGATAGAAGAAGCGAGGAAACAGCGAAAGCAAGTTCCCACACTGCAATTTTTATACAATTCAATAAAGGGATTAGAAGTATAAGAGATATTCTTTGCTTTTACATCAAACATTGACTACAATTTGGATTGGTGAGAGAACAGGATAGGAAAGGAAGAATTATATGGAGATAAAAGAAATCTCTGTTCCACTACAAGGTGTTGTGGCGGACTATATGAAGGGTAGAAAAGAAGTGCAGGCATTCTTCGATTATCCGTTGACAGAAGATGGATTCGGGCGGCGTCTGTATGATTTGCGTGATAAGAAGTTTTTCCGTCAAGACTTAGTGGCACATTTATTGGAATATAATACTAATTTACATGCTGGAGACCATACTCTTCGGAATATAGAGGCGCTAGCGGATGAAAATACATATGTTGTTGTTGGAGGACAACAAGCAGGACTATTAACAGGACCTCTTTATACTGTGCATAAAATTATTTCGATTTTGCAGCTTGCAAAAGAAAAAGAAGCAAGTTTAGGAGTTCGTGTAGTTCCTGTTTTTTGGATTGCTGGTGAAGATCACGATATCGATGAAATTAATCATGTGTTTGTAACGAAAAATAAAAAAATAAAAAAGACGATTTTCCATGATCGTCATCCAAAAAAGGCAAGTGCATCTGAATCTGATCTTTCAATAGCAGACTGTAGAAAGTGGATTGAAGAAATTTTCAAAACATATCCGGAAACGAATTTTACAAAGGATGTATTACAGTTTGTTGAAGATGCTTTGCAGAATTCTCGTACATATGTAGATTTCTTTGCGCATCTTATTATGAAATTATTTGTAGATT
Organism: Bacillus pseudomycoides DSM 12442; assembly: GCF_000161455.1. GTDB lineage: Bacteria > Bacillota > Bacilli > Bacillales > Bacillaceae_G > Bacillus_A > Bacillus_A pseudomycoides. Next base: position 3,275,574 of record NZ_CM000745.1, on the reverse strand, counting down.
CAGGATTGATTCTCGTTGATTCCCATCATCCAGCGTTAAGAAAGTTAGAAGTTTCTTTTTTTAAACAAATACTAAGTCGATATAAAGAAGTGCAAATGAGTCTTCAAAAACAACAGCAATTAGTAAAGGAACAAGGATATAAACCGATTATTGAAACAAAATCAAATGCAGTGCACATATTTATGCAAATTGATGAAGAGCGTGTGTTGTTAGAAGAAGAGAATGGGAAATTTGTTGGAAAAGATGGTATTTATTCATTTTCGTATGAAGAGTTGATAGCGGAAATGGAAAAAAGTCCGGAACGATTTAGTAATAATGTTGTAACAAGACCACTTATGCAAGAGTATATATTTCCGACATTAGCGTTTATTGGAGGGCCTGGTGAAATTGCTTACTGGAGTGAATTGCAGCAAGTATTTCATGTGTTCGGTTTTCAGATGCCTCCGGTTGTTCCGAGACTCACAATTAGTTATATGGAACGCGATATTATAACAGATTTACATGATTTACAATTACAAGAGAGTGATCCATTTGTAAATGACATAGATATGCTACGTGAAGAGTGGCTTTCTAACCAAATAGAAGAACCAATTGATAATCAGTTTATAGAAGCGACAGAGAAAATCATGGATGTTCATACTTCTTTACAACAGTTTGTAAAAAAAATAGACCCGGGATTGCAGCAATTCGCTGAGAAAAATGAGCGGAAAATTAAAGAGCAAATTGAGTTGCTAGAAAGAATGTTAAAGCGAAATGTTGAGAAAAAACATGAAGTAGAGCTGAATAAATTTCGCCGTTTACAATACGCGCTCCGTCCGCTAGGTGCGCCGCAAGAACGGGTATGGAATATATGTTATTATTTAAATCGGTTTGGATTAGATTTTGTTGAACGAGTAATGAAGCAATCGTACTCTTGGAACGGGAACCATCATATTATAAAACTATAAAATCTTGCTCTTAGGAGCAGGATTTTATTTTTTGTATGTGGAATTAACTGTAAAGTGATTTTTTCTGAATTATCTAACGAAATGTTCGGGAGTATGATATTTATAATAAAGCACATGTATATGACAAAATAGAACAAAATGTAAACGTATTATTGTGTTTTTCGACATGTTTTTATTTAATTTCCCGCAAAAAATGATAAAATTTAGTATATAATAAAGTGAAACTGCGATTTGTGGATATTAGATTTCCACTGACGCCAAGTTGGATGTGACATATTTTCGTAGCATTAATTTCCCGACATATTGGGTGGTTTATTAGGAAGAAAAAGAGACATTCAACGTAATTATTTTGCAAAAAGTAGGTGCAACAATGTTTAAACACGTAACAGTTCTTTTAAAAGAAACAGTAGATGGTTTGGATATAAAACCAGGTGGTACATATGTAGATTGTACGCTAGGTGGTGGAGGACATAGTTCCTATTTATTATCCCAGCTAACGGAAGGGGGAAAATTAATTGCATTTGATCAAGATGAAATTGCGATTCAAAATGCAAAAGAAAGATTTTCTTCTTATGGTGATCAATTTATAACAGTGAAGAGTAATTTTCGCTATTTGTCAGAAAAGCTACATGAATTAGGAATAACAGAAGTAGACGGAATTTTATTTGATTTAGGTGTTTCATCCCCACAATTAGATACACCAGAACGTGGTTTTAGTTATCATCATGATGCGCCCTTAGATATGCGGATGGATCAAGATGCCCCATTAACGGCATATGATGTTGTAAACAACTGGTCATATGAACAACTCGTAAGAATCTTTTTCCAATATGGTGAAGAGAAGTTTTCAAAGCAAATTGCAAGGAAAATCGAAGCGTACCGCGAGAATAAGGCGATTGAAACGACAGGAGAGTTAGTAGAGCTAATTAAAGAAGGAATTCCTGCTCCAGCTCGTAGAACGGGTGGACATCCTGCAAAACGAGTGTTCCAAGCGATTCGAATTGCTGTAAATGATGAGTTGAAAGTATTCGAGGAGGCATTGGAATCTGCGATTGAAATGGTTAAGCCAGGTGGAAGAATCAGTGTTATTACGTTCCATTCATTAGAAGATCGTATTTGTAAAACAACATTTAAACGAAATAGTACAACACCACAGCTTCCTCCAGGATTACCAATTATCCCTGATGAGTTTAAGCCGAAACTAAAGCTCATTACAAGAAAACCGATTTTACCTTCTGATGAAGAGTTAGAAGAAAATAATCGAGCGCGTTCTGCGAAGTTACGAATCGCTGAAAAACGATAAAAAGGAGAGAGAGGTATGACAAATTTAGCTGTAAAGTATAAACAACAACAAGTGCAAGAACAAGTGCAAGTACAATCTCAAGCTCCGCAGCAAAACGTACAACCAAAAGCGAAAACAAAAATTACAAGAATTGAAAAATTGTTGTATGTGGCTTTTATTGGCTTTTTATTATATGCTTGTGTGGCTTTTATTGGAAATAAAGCAGGCCTGTACCAAGTTGATGCGGAAGCAGCAAAAATAGAGAATGAAATTGTGGAAAAACAAAAAACAAACCAAGAATTACAAGCTGAAGTGGAAAAGTTAAGTCGCTATGAGCGTATCGCAGAAATCGCAAAAAAACACGGGCTAGAAATTAATGCGAATAATGTGAAAGGTTTACATTAATATAGTAGGTGTGAAGAAAATATGAAGACGAATATGAACAAAATTCATACCAATAAAGGAGCAGGTTACTTTATGATATTTTTCCTCCTGCTCTTTTTGCTGTTGTTAGCCCGATTCTTTTATATTCAAGCGACAGGAACAGTACATGGTCAAGACTTAAAGAAACTTGCACAAGACAAGCATAATAAAAATGGTGTACTTGAAGCGAATCGTGGAACGATTTATGATCAAAATGGACATGTGTTAGCGCAAGATGCGAACTCATACAAGATTGTTGCGAAACTAAAAGGTGAAAAACCTGTAAAAGATAAAGAGGATGCTGCAAAGAAAATTGCAGGTGTACTTGGGACAGGTGAAGATGAAATTTTAGCCACTTTAAACAAAGATAAGAGTCAGGTAGAGTTCGGAGCGCTGGGAAAGAACTTGACGAAAGAGAAGAAAGAGCAACTAGAAAGTCTTGAAATACCAGGTATTTCATTTGTTACAGAAAAAGCTAGAGTGTATCCAAATGGGGATTTCGCATCTTACGTGTTAGGTTATGCAAAACCTGATGATAAAGGAATTGCGGAGGGGAAATTTGGATTAGAAGAGAGTTTAGATAAGTATTTACGTGCATCTAATGGAAGTGTAGCATATACAGGAGATCGTAATGGTGTTTCTCTCGATGGTGGAAAGCAAAATGTAAAGCCACCGAAAAATGGAGAAAATGTATATTTAACAATTGATCAACGTATCCAAGGTTTTTTAGAAGATGCGATGAAAGCAGCTGATCAGCACTATGAACCTTCTATGCTAATTGGATTGGTTGCAGATCCGAAAACAGGAAAAATACTAGGAATGTCTAGTCGACCTAGCTATGACCCAAATAAGGGTGATATTCAATACTATTTTAATGATCCAATCGCAAATGCGTATGAGCCGGGGTCTACGATGAAAATTTTCACATTAGCTGCGGCGATTAATGAAGGTGTATATAATGGTCAAGAATATTACCAGTCAGGTACGTATCCAGTTGGAAATCGTAAAATAAAAGATCATAACGGTGGTGCAGGCTGGGGATCTATTACATTTGATGAAGGGGTTGAGCGTTCTTCTAACGTTGCATTTGCAATTTTAGGAGATCAAAAACTTGGTCCAGATCGTTTCCGTCAATATATTCATAAATTTGGATTGGATGAAAAGACTGGCATTGATTTACCTAAGGAAGGAAAAAATACAATTGTATTTGACCAGCAGATTCAACAGGTAACAACAGCATTCGGACAAGGCTCTACTGTAACGCCGATGCAACTTGTACAAGCTGCAACCGCAATCGCAAATGGTGGGAAAATGATGAAACCTTATACCATCGAACGAATTGTAGATCCACTAACGAATAAAGTGGAATTAGAGCATAAACCTGAAGAAGTGGGACAACCAGTTACAAAAGAAACAGCAGAACAAGTAAGACAATTATTAGAACGCGTTGTTACCTCACCAAAAGGAACAGGGAATGCGTATAAAATCGATGGATACTCTGTTGGTGGTAAAACAGGAACAGCACAAATTCCGGATGGAAAAGGTGGATATATGACTGGAAAAGAAAACTATATTTTCTCATTCCTTGGTATGGCACCAATGGACGATCCGCAATTAATTGTTTACTTTGCAATTAAGCAGCCGAAATTAAAAGATAATGAATACGGGGCACAACCTCTCGCGGAAATGTTTAAATCTGTAACGAAAAATAGTTTAGAGTATTTGAAAATTAAACCGAATCAAGTGAAAGATTCGAAGAAATATGTGAAAGAGCAACAGGCGGTTGTTCCAGAGGTAACCGGAAAAACAATGGAAGAGGCAAAAGCAACATTAGAAAAAGCCAAATTCCGTCCGATTATAGTAGGTGAAGGAAAAGTAAAACAACAGGTACCAAAAGCGACTGAAAAAACATTGAAGGGCGATCGAGTCTTCTTAGTAGGAGATAAACCGTTGATGCCAAACATACAAGGATGGGCACTTCGGGATGTAATGAATTTAGCGAAAACGTTAAATCTTAATTTGAAGCCATCTGGTACAGGATATGTGACAGAACAAAGTGTGGCGGAAGGAACGCCGTTACAAGCAGGTACGGAATTAGCTGTAACACTTGTACCACCGCTTGAGCCACAGCAAGAGGCAGAAAAGCCATAGAATGTTCTAGGTGCATAATGTAAGAAGTCCAAGAGGTTCTATTCGAATAGGTACAAGCATATATTGGAACAAGCTAGGCGTAAAGGAGGCTTGTTCCAATATGCGTGTATCGAATGTAACAGTTAGAAAGCGACTTATCTTTATACTTATATCAGGTATACTCATTTTTACAATTATTGATATTCGTCTTGGATACGTACAGTTTTTTCTTGGGAATATGTTAACAGATCGTGCAAAGGATTCATGGAGTCGTAATATTACTTTCGAACCTGAACGAGGAAAAATTTTAGATCGAAATGGTGTGGAGCTTGCAACGAATAAAAGTGCACCAACTGTCTTTGTTGTACCAAGGCAAATTGAAAAACCAGCAGAGACTGCAGAGAAGTTAGCTGCAGTTTTAGGTGTGGAAAAAGAGGAAATTTATAAACGGGTTACAAAAAAAGAGTCCATTGTAAGATTGGATAAGGGCGGAAGGAAAATTTCTCATGATAAAGCAAAGGAAGTACGTGCTTTAAGTTTAAAAGGTGTTTATATTGCTGAAGATTCCATTCGGTATTATCCGTTCGGAAAATATTTATCGCATGTACTAGGGTTTGCTGGTAGTGACAATCAGGGGCTTATGGGACTTGAGTCGTATTATGATAAAGAGCTAAATGGTGATAAAGGGCATGTGCGCTTTTTTGCAGATGCGAAAGGGCAAAGGATGCCGAATGTTGGAGATGATTTCAAAAAACCAGAGGCAGGCTTAGATTTAAAATTAACAATCGATTCTCGAATCAATACGATTATAGAGAGAGAAATGAATATCGCAGATTCTACGTATAATCCAGATGGTATGATCGCAATCGCGATGAACCCGAAAAATGGTGAAATTTTAGGAATGTCAAGTCGCCCAAGTTTCGATCCCGCGGATTTTCAGAGTGTTTCACCAGAAGTGTTTAATCGAAACTTGCCTGTATGGAGTACATATGAGCCGGGATCGACTTTTAAAATCATTACACTTGCGGCTGCTTTAAATGAAAAATTAGTAGACTTGGAGAAAGATACGTTTTATGATGATGGAGCAGCTGAAGTTGGAGGCGCTAGGCTACGTTGTTGGAAAGCTGGTGGCCACGGTAGTCAAACGTTTTTAGAAGTTGTTCAAAATTCTTGTAACCCAGGTTTTATTGAGCTTGGGGACCGCCTTGGAAAAGAAAAGTTATTCCAATACATTCGTGATTTTGGTTTTGGACAGAAGACAGGGATTGACTTGCAAGGAGAAGGAAAAGGGATTTTATTCAACCTAGATAAGGTTGGTCCGGTTGAACAGGCGACGACTTCTTTTGGGCAAGGGGTTTCTGTTACACCGATTCAACAAGTTGCTGCGGTAGCGGCAGCTGTAAATGGTGGGACATTATACCAGCCGTATATTGCGAAAGAATTTGTTGATCCATCGAATAATCAAGTTGTAAGAAAGAAAACACCGGTCGAGAAAAGAAAAGTTATTTCCAAGGAAACATCGGAAAAAGTTCGTTATGCGTTAGAAAATGTTGTAGCGAAAGGTTCTGGTAAAGGTGCATATATTGATGGTTATCGTGTTGGTGGAAAAACAGGAACTGCCCAAAAAGTAAAAGACGGAAAATATTTAGATAATAACTATATTGTATCTTTTATTGGGTTTGCTCCAGCAGATGACCCACAAATCGTTGTGTATGTTGCGGTTGATAATCCAAAAGGAGTTACTCAATTTGGTGGTGTTGTTGCTGCGCCAATTGTAGGAAATATTCTTCGTGATGTGCTTCCTGTGATGGGAGTAGAGCCACGCAAGGAGCAGGTTGAAAGGGAATATAAATGGGGCGATACACCTACAATAGAAGTTCCGGATTTAATCGGGATGAAGAAAAAAGATTTGCAAACGCAGCTTGTAGATTTGCAGCTCGATGTAAGTGGTGAGGGAGACAAAGTAATTAAACAATCACCAGAAGCTGGTGCCAAAGTAAAGGAAGGATCAAAAATTAGGATTTACTTTGGTAATTAAAAGTCAGAGATTGTGTTTTGTGATACAATTGGTGGAAGTTGAGTTAATATATAATCTCTGTTTTCATAGAAATTTATTTTCTATGAAAACAGATTATATTGCTCTTGAACATAAAAAATAAAGAGTTTATCAGCTGAGGTATTATATGATGCACTGATAAACGAGTCTGATTTTTCGGGCTCTCAGCAAATGCTTCCTTCTTCAATTTTTAGCGAATGAAGGATAGGAAGAATTACTTATTAAGTAAGAGATAAATAAACAATGTAGAGAGGGTTTAGTGAAATGAAGTTGCACACACTTGTATCATGTTTGCATGATTTTCCAGTTGTTCCAAAAGAAAATCCAGAAATTACATCCATTGAAGCAGATTCACGTAAAGTGACAAATGGAAGCTTATTTGTATGTATGAAAGGGTATACGGTTGATAGCCATGATTTTGCTAAGCAAGCAGCCGCGCAAGGTGCGGCTGCTATTGTTGCGGAAAGACCGATTGATGTTGACGTTCCAGTTGTACTTGTGAAAAATACCTATCGTTCTTTAGCGGTTTTAGCTGATTATTTTTACGGACAGCCAACGCATAAATTACACTTGATTGGGATTACAGGTACAAATGGAAAGACAACAACATCGCATATTATGGATGAAATTATGCGGGCACACGGTCATAAAACAGGGCTAATTGGAACAATTAATATGAAAATCGGTGATGAAACATTCGAGGTGAAAAATACAACGCCAGATGCACTGACACTTCAGCAAACGTTTCGCCGTATGGTTGAGCAAAATGTAAATAGCGCAGTAATGGAAGTTTCTTCACATGCATTAAGTCTTGGCCGTGTACACGGTTGTGATTATGATGTAGCTGTATTTACAAATTTAACACAAGATCATTTAGATTATCATAAAACGATGGAAGAATATAAGCATGCAAAAGGCTTGCTTTTTGCTCAGCTTGGTAATAGCTATCATCATAACCGTGAAAAGTACGCTGTGTTAAACAGTGATGATCCAGTAACAGAAGAGTATATGAGAAGTACTGCGGCTACGGTTATTACGTATGGAATTGATACACATAGTGATATTATGGCAAAAGATATTGTGATGACGAGTGGTGGAACAACATTTACCCTTGTTACGCCAAGTGAAAGTGTAAATATTACGATGAAGTTAATTGGAAAGTTTAACGTATACAATGTTTTAGCAGCAATAGCCGCTACTCTTGTGTCTGGTGTAACTTTGCAAACGATTATTCATGTTGTGACGAATTTAACTGGAGTTCCAGGCCGCTTTGAAGTTGTGGACGGGGGGCAAGATTATACGGTTATTGTCGATTATGCACATACTCCAGATAGTTTAGAAAATGTGTTAACAACAGCGAAACAATTTGCAAAAGGGAATGTGTATTGTATTGTTGGTTGCGGCGGTGATCGTGATCGGACGAAAAGGCCAATTATGGCTGGTGTCGCTACAGAATATGCAACACACGCAATCTTGACTTCAGATAACCCAAGAAGTGAAGATCCACAAGCGATTTTGGATGATATGTTAGCAGGTGCAAAAGGAAATAATTATGAAGTCATTGTTGATCGAAAAGAAGCGATTTTCCATGGGGTTTCAGAAGCGAAGGCAGAAGATATTATTATCATTGCTGGAAAAGGGCATGAAACGTATCAAATTATTGGCAAAGAAGTACATCATTTTGACGATCGTGAAATTGCGAAAGAGGCAATCACTGAGCGTTTAAACAACAAAGAGTAACAACATGAGAGGGGGACTACATGTGCTTGAACAAGGTTTATTAGTAACGGCTGGGGTAGCTTTCTTAATTTCTGTTGCCCTTTCGCCATTGTTTATTCCAATTTTACGTAGGTTAAAGTTTGGGCAAAGTATTCGTGATGAAGGGCCAAAATCACATCAAAAGAAATCGGGAACACCAACGATGGGTGGTATTGTCATTTATGTGTCTATGATGGTGACAACACTTATCATGGCAATTAAATTTAAACATTTAAATGCGGAAGTATCATTATTATTATTAGTTACATTTGGTTATGGATTGATTGGTTTTTTAGATGACTATATAAAAGTTGTTAAAAAAAGAAATCTTGGTTTAACATCAAAACAAAAATTAATCGGTCAGCTAGTTATTGCAATTGCATTCTTTGTAATTGCAAAAGGGCAGGGATTTGATACACATTTAATGATTCCAGGAACCGAAATTAAATTTGATTTACACTGGGCATATTTTATCCTTGTGCTATTTATGCTTATTGGTGGATCAAATGCAGTCAATTTAACAGATGGTTTAGATGGATTGTTATCAGGAACAGCCGCAATTGCATTTGGAGCATTTGGCATTATTGCAGTTGCTCAAGATCAATATGCCGTAGCTATTTTCTGTATGGCAGTTGTAGGAGCGGTACTTGGATTCTTAGTGTTTAATGCAAATCCAGCTAAAGTGTTTATGGGAGATACAGGTTCCCTTGCTTTAGGTGGTGCAATAGCTGCCGTAGCTATTTTATTAAAGCAAGAATTATTACTTGTTGTAATTGGCGGCGTATTTGTAATGGAAACTTTGTCTGTTATTATTCAAGTTATTTCATTTAAAACGACAGGAAAACGTGTTTTTAAAATGAGTCCACTGCATCATCATTACGAATTATGTGGCTGGTCAGAATGGCGTGTTGTTGTAACATTCTGGTCTGTAGGATTTTTATTGGCAGTATTAGGAATTTATATCGGGGTGTGGATGTAATTGAAAACTGTAACTGACTATCAAAATAAAAATATTCTTGTATTAGGTATTGCAAAAAGTGGCTATGCAGCAGCAACTTTATTAAAAAGCTTAGGTGCAAATGTTATTGTAAATGACGGAAAACCGTTAGCAAATAATGTATTAGCTGCAGAATTGCAAGCAAAAGGAATGGACGTTGTATGCGGTGGTCATCCACTAGAGTTGTTAGAAAGAAATATTTCACTTGTTGTAAAAAATCCAGGGATTCCATATTCCAATCCACTACTGGTTGCAGCGAAAGAAAAACAGATTCCAATTGTGACAGAAGTGGAGCTTGCATATCGTATTTCAGAAGCACCGTTTGTTGGAATTACGGGGTCAAATGGAAAAACAACAACGACAACACTAACGTTTGAAATGTTGAAAGAAGGACAAAAACATCCTGTTATTGCTGGAAACATAGGTACCGTAGCATGTGAAGTCGTGCAAGCAGCGAAAGAAAATGAAGTAGTTGTTACAGAACTTTCATCATTCCAGCTAATGGGAGTGGAAACATTCCAGCCTAAAATTGCAGCATTTTTAAATCTGTTCGAGGCTCACTTAGATTATCATGGTACAAAAAAAGAGTATGGTTTAGCAAAAGCGAATATTTTTAAAAGCCAAACTGAAGCTGATTATAGTGTAATTAATGCTGATGATGTAGATGTAATGGCGTTATCAGCAAATAGTAAAGGACAAAAAGTATTATTTTCGACTACTAAGGTAATTGAAGATGGTGCATGTATTAAAGACGGTGCTCTTTATTTTAAAGGTGAGAAAATCGTTGAAGTTCAAGATATCGTTTTACCGGGTAAACATAATTTAGAAAATATTCTAGCTGCTATGAGTATTGCTAAATTGCTAGGGGTAGAAAATGAGGCAATTATTGCCGTATTAAAACGCTTTACAGGTGTAAAACATCGTTTAGAATATGTAACAACAATTAATAATCGTAAGTTTTATAATGATTCAAAAGCAACAAACATGTTAGCAACAGAAAAGGCGCTATCAGCATTTACGCAGCCTGTTATTTTGTTAGCAGGTGGGCTTGATCGAGGAAATGAATTCGATGATTTAATTCCATATTTTGAACATGTAAAAGCGATATTAACATATGGACAAACAGCACCTAAGTTAGTAAGGGCAGCTGAAAAAGCAGGGATAGATATTATTGAAAGTGTCGATAATTTAGAAGAGGCTGTAGAAAGAGCGTATTCTCATTCTACAGATGGAGATGTAATTCTTCTTTCGCCAGCTTGTGCAAGCTGGGATCAATTTAAAACATTTGAAGAAAGAGGAGACATTTTTATACAAGCTGTGCATAAACTTATATAAAGTAAACAAAACATCAGTAGGTTAACACCTACTGATGTTTTGTTACATAGAAGAAAAAAGCTTCTTCAAAAAAGGTGGTGCTCATTGCCAATGAAGAAAACGCCTGATTTTATTTTAATTATCGTAACACTTTTGTTGTTAACAATTGGAATGATTATGGTCTACAGTGCAAGTGCTGTCTGGGCTTCCTATAAGATGGGGGATTCATTCTTTTTTGCAAAACGACAGCTATTATTTGCGGTACTTGGTGTAGCTGCCATGTTTTTTATTATGAAAATTGACTACTGGACATGGCGTACTTATTCGAAAGTGATTTTGCTCATTTGTTTTATCCTTCTCATTCTTGTCTTAATCCCTGGAGTTGGACTTGTTCGAGGGGGAGCGCGAAGCTGGATTGGGATTGGAGCATTTTCGATTCAACCGTCAGAATTTATGAAATTTGCGATGATTATTTTTTTAGCTAAATTTTTAGCGGAAAGACAAAAATTGATTACATCTTTTAAAAAGGGGCTACTTCCAGCACTTGGTTTTGTATTTGTTGCATTTGGAATGATTATGTTACAACCAGATCTTGGAACAGGAACAGTAATGGTTGGGACATGTATCATAATGATTTTTGTTTCAGGAGCACGCATTTTTCATTTTGCAATGCTAGGGCTAATAGGAGTAGCGGGATTTGTTGGATTAATTGCATCGGCACCATATCGAATGAAACGTATTACGTCTTATTTGGATCCGTGGTCAGACCCACTTGGGAGTGGATTTCAGATTATTCAATCGTTACTTGCGATTGGCCCCGGTGGTTTGTTTGGGCTAGGACTTGGACAAAGTAGACAAAAATTTCTTTATTTACCCGAGCCGCAAACAGATTTTATTTTTGCGATTTTATCCGAAGAATTAGGTTTTATTGGTGGGTCGTTTGTGTTATTATTATTTAGTCTGTTATTATGGCGTGGGATTCGTATAGCATTAGGAGCGCCTGATTTATATGGTACGTTTTTGGCAGTAGGTATTGTGGCGATGATTGCGATTCAAGTGATGATTAATGTTGGTGTTGTAACAGGACTAATGCCTGTTACAGGAATTACTTTGCCATTTTTAAGTTATGGTGGGTCGAGTTTGACCTTAATGCTAATGGCAGTTGGCGTATTATTGAATATAAGTCGTCATTCTCGCTACTAAACCCTGTTTATAAGACAGGGTTTTTCGTGTGTAGAAAACGGAAAATATATTATAAATATATGAATATATAAAATTGAATTTAGAACAGAGAAGCGGAGGAATTTGTAGTGCGAGTATTAGTTAGTGGTGGTGGCACGGGAGGTCATATATATCCAGCTCTTGCGTTAATTAGAGAAATAAAAAAACTACATCCTGAAGCAAGATTTCTATACATTGGTACGGAAAATGGATTAGAAAGTACAATTGTTCCAAAAGCAGGGATACCATTTCAATCGATTGTCATTAGTGGATTTAAACGGAAAATATCCCTTGATAATGTAAAAACAGTGATGCGTTTTCTAAAAGGTGTACAAGATAGTAAACGATATATTCGTCGCTTCAATCCAGATGTTGTAATTGGTACAGGAGGCTATGTATGTGGTCCAGTCGTTTATGCGGCGGCGAAATTAGGGATTCCTACAATTGTACATGAACAAAATAGTGTACCTGGTGTAACCAATAAATTTTTAAGTCGCTATGTGGATAAGGTAGCTGTTTGTTTTGAAGCGGCATCTGAACATTTCCCAAAGTCGAAAGTTGTCATGACAGGAAATCCGCGTGCATCAGAAGTAATGAACCAAAATGGCATGAAAGGGAAGCGTTCTGTTGGATTATCTCTTTCTAAAAAATCTGTGCTTATTTTTGGTGGAAGTCGCGGGGCAAGACCGATTAATGATGCGTTTGTGGCAGCAATTGAACAATTTGGTAACAAAAATTATGAAGTATTGTATATCACAGGTGAAGTGCATTATGATAAAGTCATGGAGGCTATAAAACAAAAAGGGAATCCGGATAATGTAATCATTAAACCGTTTATTCATAATATGCCAGAGGTACTTACTGGTGTGGATCTTGTCGTTTCACGTGCTGGTGCTACAACATTAGCAGAGTTAACAGCGTTAGGAAAACCAAGTATTTTAATTCCGAGTCCTTATGTGACAAATAATCATCAAGAGAAAAACGCGAGATCTGTTGTCGATAAGGGAGCAGCAAAAATGCTTCTTGAAAAAGATTTAACTGCTGAAGCTCTTCTTCATGATATTGATGAAATTCTATTAAATACACAAACATTACAAAACATGAAACTAGCTGCTACGCAGTTAGGGATTCCGGATGCAGCAAATAAGTTATTTGAAGTGATGAAAAAACTTGTACAAAATAACGTTAGGTGAATGCCCTGCATACTACTGTAATACGGAGATTTAATATGGGGGAGATCATCATGAAACAATTAGCAAAGGAACTTATCGAAGCAGAAGTTGGTAAAGTGTTAGAAAATGAAGCGTTAGCTCGTTATACAACTATGAAAATAGGTGGGCCAGCTGATATTCTAATCGTGCCAAGTAGTGTTGCTGGTGTGGAGAATACTTTAGATTTAGTAAAGAAATATAACACAAAGTGGACAGCAATTGGACGTGGTTCTAATCTTCTAGTATCTGATAAAGGTATTGAAGGTGTTGTAATTCGTTTAGGAGAAGGATTAGATCACTTAGAAGTAGAAGGAACTACTGTACGAGTTGGAGGAGGATATCCTCTTATTAAGTTGTCAACACTACTTAGTCGCCAAGGTCTAGCTGGATTAGAGTTTGCTAGTGGTATCCCAGGAAGTGTCGGTGGAGCAGTATATATGAATGCCGGTGCACATAAATCAGATATGTCAGAAATTTTGATGAGCGCGCGTATTATGTTTGAAGATGGTACAATGAAGTGGTTAACAAAAGAAGAGATGGGATTTTCTTATCGTACTTCTGTTTTACAAACAAAGCGTCCTGGCATTGTAGTAGAAGCAAAATTGCAGTTGAAAGAAGGAAATCGTGAAGAAATAGTTGGTGTAATGCAAAAGAATAAAGACTATCGTCGTGAAACTCAGCCATGGAATCATCCTTGTGCCGGTAGTATATTTAGAAATCCACTACCAAATTTCGCTGGAGATTTAGTCGAAAGGGCAGGTCTACGTGGTCATCAAATTGGCGGTGCGAAAATTTCCGAAATGCATGGAAACTTTATTGTCAATGCAGGATCTGCATCAGCACAAGATGTGCTGGATTTAATTGCATTTGTCAAAAAAACAATTAAAGAAAAATTTGGTGTAGATATGCATACAGAAGTGGAAATTATTGGAAGGTAGCTGTTATTTGTTCCGCTCATTATCATTTATGGTATAATAAGAAGATAAGAACGGCATGCGTAACATGCCGTTCTTTATGTTACATAGGGGGATCGTACATGAAAAATAGTAAAGTGATTAAACTACAAGATCGTGTACCAAAACTAAAGAATCAAAAAAAGAAGAATAAAAAACCTGTCAATCAGAGATTAATTTTATATGTATCGATTTTATTTTTATTAGTACTTTTTTTAATTTATTTTCGGTCTCCACTTAGTAATATAAAAAAGATAAGTGTTCTAGGAAATCATTATATGACAGATGAACAAGTCATGAAGGAATCTGGAGTTACATATGACACGAGTTATTTTCGAGTGACAGCACATAAGGCTGAAGAGAATTTAACAAAACGAAATGAAATTAAGAAAGTAAATGTCAAAAAACGTTTTCCAAATAAAATTGACATTCACATTGAAGAGTATGTAACGATAGGTTATATAAACAAAGGTGGAAAGTTACAACCACTTCTAGAAAATGGTAAAACACTTGACGTGCTTCCGAACGGGAAATTACCTGTCGCAGCTCCGATTTTTGAACCATTTAAAGAAGAGAAAATGAAAGAGTTAATTGAAGAGCTAGAAAAATTAACTCCGACTATTCTCAGATCTATTTCTGAAATTCATTATGCTCCAACGAATTCAAATGAAGACCATCTTACTTTGTATATGAATGAAGGTTATGAAGTGAGTACAACTATACAAGATTTTGCGAAGCGTATGGAAGCATATCCACTTATTATAAAAAATATAGAGTCGGGTAGAAAAGCCCTAATTGATTTAGAAGTTGGCGCATACTTTAAATATTTAGATAATGAAGAAAAAAAGCAGTAGAGTAGTAGTTTTATTTCTTTTCAAATACAATAACGACAAGTGTGTTTTTCTATGTGTAAATTTCATTACAATTATGATTAATTTGGTGAAAAATAACTAGATTTTCTTCGATTCATGCTAGGATTGGTACAAGTTTAGCTTTTCTATGAGTACATCTTAGTGTAGACTTATATTTGGCGATAATCTTTGCATTTGAAATCGAGTTATTTCAAAGATAAAGCAGTCATTCACAGATTACTGTGATTGCAATAAGTGAATGTTAAATAAAAATAAGAAAAATATAGGGTTAAAAAAGGGAAACGCATAAAGACGTTGAATATTTTTCTTATAAATAGTAAAGCTGCGATTGTTGTTCCATATATTGACCTGTATGGTATAAATAAAGAAGGAGGTGCCAAAGAATGAACAGCAATGAAATATATGTTAGTCTTGACATCGGTACATCCAATGTTAAAGTCATCATTGGTGAAATGGTTAATGATGGTTTAAACATTATTGGTGTTGGAAACGTAAAATCAAATGGTTTGAAAAAGGGCTCCATAGTTGACATAGACGAAACTGTTCGATCAATCAAAAAAGCAATTGAACAAGCTGAGCGTATGGTAGGAATTCACATTGAACAAGTTGTTGTAGGTGTGAATGCAAATCAGGTGCAGCTTCTTCCTTGTCACGGAGTTGTCGCTGTTTCAAATGAAGATCGTGAAATTGGAAATGAAGATGTCTTACGCGTTCTGGATGCAGCACAAGTTGTATCAATTGCTCCTGAACGTGAATTTATTGATGTGGTGCCTCGACAATTCATAGTAGACGGTCTTGATGAGATTAACGATCCACGCGGGATGATTGGTGTAAGATTAGAAATGGAAGGCACGTTAATTACAGGCTCAAGAACGTTATTACATAATTTACTACGTTGTGTGGAAAAAGCGGGCCTTGAAATTGTTGATATTTGTCTGCAACCTTTAGCAGCTGCAACGGTTGCTTTATCTTCTGATGAGAAAAATAGAGGTGTAGCCCTTGTTGATATTGGCGGAGGATCTACAACCTTATCGATTTTTCAAGATGGAGAGTTACAAGCAACAAGTGTATTGCCTTTAGGTGGAGATCATATAACGAAGGATATCGCTATAGGACTTAAAACTTCAACTGAAAGTGCGGATCAAATTAAGCTGAAATATGGACATGCTTTTTATGATACTGCATCTGAAGAAGAAGTGTTTACGGTTCCTATTATGGGAAGCGATCAAACAGAACAATATTCACAACTAGAGTTATCTGATATTATTGAGGCACGTGTAGAGGAAATCTTGATGTTTGTTCAAGAAGAGGTCCGGAAGCTAGGAGTAAAACAAGTAGCGTCTGGTTATGTACTTACTGGTGGGATTGCTTCTATGCCGGGTGTTCTTGATCTTGCATATGATATTTTACATGAAAATGTTCGTATAGCCACTCCAGATTATATTGGCGTTCGTGAACCACAGTATACAATTGGAGTCGGATTAATTAAACATTCTTATCAAAAAGCGAAATTGCGCGGAAAAAATGTTCAGGAAAAGGAAGAGCATTTTGAACCTGTACCAGCACCAATGCCGGTACAGCAGCAACCTGTAAAACAAACAACGCGTAAGCAAAGCAAAAATAATGAAGACAATGAGCGTATGATGTCAAAAGTAAAACGTGTATTCCGCTATTTATGGGATTAAAATTGCACACGAAAAATGAGGTTCTAGGGGGATTTCGACATGTTAGAGTTTGATACTACTCAAGATCAATTAGCGAGCATAAAAGTTATCGGTGTCGGCGGTGGCGGAAATAACGCTGTAAACCGTATGATTGAGCACGGTGTACAAGGTGTGGATTTCATTGCTGTGAACACTGATGCGCAAGCATTAAATTTATCAAAAGCTGAAACGAAAATGCAAATTGGCGGAAAATTAACGCGTGGACTTGGTGCCGGCGCAAATCCTGAGGTAGGGAAAAAAGCCGCTGAAGAAAGTAAAGAACAAATCCAAGAAGCACTTCGTGGTGCAGATATGGTCTTTGTAACAGCTGGTATGGGCGGTGGAACTGGTACGGGTGCAGCTCCAGTTATTGCACAAATCGCAAAAGAACTAGGCGCGTTAACAGTTGGTGTTGTAACACGTCCATTTACATTCGAAGGTCGCAAACGTGCGACGCAAGCTATATCTGGGATTACAGCATTTAAAGATAATGTAGATACAATCATTGTTATACCGAATGATCGTATTTTAGAAATTGTAGATAAAAATACACCAATGCTTGAAGCGTTCCGCGAAGCGGATAACGTATTACGACAAGGTGTACAAGGTATTTCCGATTTAATTGCTACACCTGGTCTTATTAACTTAGACTTTGCAGACGTAAAAACAATTATGTCTAATAAAGGTTCTGCATTAATGGGTATTGGTGTTGGAACTGGTGAAAACCGTGCAGCAGAAGCAGCAAAACGTGCAATTTCTAGTCCGTTATTAGAAACATCTATCGATGGTGCACAAGGTGTTCTTATGAATATTACTGGGGGCACAAACTTAAGTTTATATGAAGTGCAAGAAGCGGCAGATATCGTTGCTTCAGCTTCAGATCCAGAAGTGAATATGATTTTCGGTTCTGTAATTAATGAGAGTTTAAAAGATGAAATTGTTGTTACTGTAATTGCAACTGGTTTTGATGATAGTGTTACAGTTCAGCCGCCAAAAACATTTGTACGTTCAACGGCGACTACAAATCACGCACAACAGCAACAACCAACAGCACAGCCACAAAAACAACGTGAAGTAAAACGCGAAGTGAAACGTGAAGAGTCTATTGTACATGATCGTAATACAGATTCAGATGATATCGATATTCCAGCATTTTTACGTAACCGTCGTAGACGATAAAAAGAAAGGAGCCTCAGGGCTCCTTTCTTTTTTATTACACAACCTTAAATATTTTAAAATAAAAAAACTTATCTCGCTATTCATAAATATATAAATTTTTTTTGATTTTTCAACGTATAAGTCGCTGTTACGAAGAACAAAAGGTGACCAGCACTCGTTTCGCTCTTTGTTTTAACTTGCATATGGCAGGAAAAGGATTAATCTGACCGCTTCTATGCATGGCCGGATGCACTCTTTCACTTAAAAAGAAAGGTTTTATGTCGTTTTTTTCAATTTGTATTTATATAGTAAGACCATCATCTAAATTATAGAAAGTAAGAAAAATAGATGAAGGGAACCGAAGAATTTATTATTAGAAAGCTCACAATATATACCTCACGACAGATTATGTCTAGAAACCGCAAAATAACAAAAAAACCCCTCCGCAAATTGACACACTTTCCTATTGGATATGCTTTATACTAGTCTCAACTTAAAAAAAGAGGTGAATTGTTTGGTTGTTTACGCCGACGTTGTTTGGTTGTTAAACGCCTGCATTGATTTTCTTTTGCTTTTATTAACAGCAACTGTGTTGAAAAAGAAGATCAAAAGATGGAGGCTTGTGCTAGGGACATTTATTGGTTCTACAATTGTTATTTTTGCCTTTACTCCTTTTGCTTCTATGATGACACACCCAATTATGAAATTATTGTATTCGTTACTTATTGTGTATACAGCATTTGGATTTTCTACTTTTAGAGATTATACACAGACTGTTTTTACCTTTTATTTTGTAACATTTATGGTAGGAGGAGGATTAATTGGAACTCATTTTTTCCTACAAACGAATGACATGGTAGATGGATTAGTTCAGGCGAAAGCAATGTCTTATGGTGATCCAGTAAGTTGGATGTTTGTGATTTTGGGATTTCCGATTATTTATTACTTTTCAAAAAAACGTATTGAAAATGTGGAAGTGACTAAGATTCATTATGACCAAATTGTACAAGTGAATATTAGATTAGTTGAAAATGAAATTAAACTAGATGGCTTGATTGATAGTGGAAATCAGCTTCATGACCCTATAACAAAGACACCGGTAATGATTATGCATATTTCATCATTAGAGCATTGTTTACCAACATGGTTAATAGAACAAATTTATTCCAAAACAGAGATTCCACAAATACCAGAAAATGATTCAGGTTGGGCAACGAGACTACGTTTAATTCCTTTTCGAGCAGTAGGAGTTGATCATCAATTTTTATGGGCAATTAAGCCAGATGTTGTTCAAATTTATCATGAAGGAAGCAATATGGTCGTAAATAAAGTATTAATCGGCTTAAATACACAGCAATTATCTACAAATGGAGAGTATCAATGTATTATACATCCGAAAATGTTGATATCACCAAAAGTGACAATTGCTTAATTATGAGAGGCGGGAGAATATGACGAAAATAAAATTTTATTTCACATATCTTTGGTATAAAGTATTGCTGAAACTTGGAATTAAGACTGATGAAATTTACTATATCGGTGGAAGTGAGGCATTGCCACCGCCTTTAACAAAAGAGGAAGAAGAAGTACTCCTCAATAAATTGCCAAAAGGTGATCAAGCAGCACGGTCATTACTTATTGAGCGTAACTTACGGCTTGTTGTGTATATAGCACGTAAATTTGAAAATACAGGAATTAATATTGAGGATTTGATTAGTATTGGAACAATTGGTCTTATTAAAGCTGTGAATACATTTAACCCTGAAAAGAAAATAAAATTAGCGACTTATGCATCACGTTGTATAGAAAATGAAATTTTAATGCATCTACGTAGAAATAATAAAAATCGTTCAGAAGTGTCATTTGATGAGCCATTAAATATTGATTGGGATGGGAATGAATTGTTACTATCAGATGTTCTTGGTACGGATGATGATATTATTACAAAAGATTTAGAGGCTAATGTAGACAGACATCTTCTTAAGAAAGCACTACACCAACTGAATGATCGTGAAAAACAAATTATGGAACTCCGTTTTGGACTTGCAGGGGGAGAAGAAAAAACACAAAAAGATGTGGCAGATATGCTAGGGATTTCACAGTCTTATATTTCTCGACTTGAAAAGAGAATTATAAAAAGGCTTCGAAAAGAATTTAATAAAATGGTATAAAGTGACGTTGTTAAAAGGTTAGATCATCAAGGAGATTGTACAAAACCAATCGGTATTCCGATTGGTTTTGTTGTATTTCCGAGTAAAGCACGAATGATATTTTTATTAAAAGTGACAGAAAAACGGTATGCATAAAATTCCCTCCAAAGGAGATACTTTACACTGTACAGCAACTCCCGATAGGAGGGAACACTTTGACGAGAAACAAAGTAGAAATTTGCGGTGTTGATACAGCTAAACTTCCAGTACTAAAAAATGAAGAGATGCGTAAATTATTTCGAGAAATGCAAAGTGGAGAGATAAGCGCAAGAGAGAAATTAGTAAATGGAAACTTACGTCTTGTACTGAGCGTCATTCAGCGATTTAACAACAGAGGAGAATTTGTTGATGATTTATTTCAAGTCGGCTGCATTGGACTTATGAAATCCATTGATAACTTTGACTTAAGCCAAAATGTTAAATTTTCAACATATGCTGTGCCAATGATTATTGGAGAAATTCGTAGATATTTGCGTGATAACAATCCAATTCGCGTTTCTCGTTCGTTGCGAGATATTGCGTATAAAGCATTACAGGTAAGAGAAAAGCTAATTGCTGAAAATTCAAAAGAACCAACGGCGATGGATATTGCAAAAGTACTTGAAGTGACACATGAAGAAATCGTTTTTGCACTTGATGCCATTCAAGATCCAGTATCACTATTTGAACCAATCTATAATGATGGGGGCGATCCTATTTTTGTGATGGATCAACTGAGTGATGATAAACAAAGGGACGAGCAATGGGTGGAAGAATTGGCGTTGAAAGAAGGAATGAAACGATTGAATGATCGCGAAAAAATGATTATCCGAAAACGTTTTTTTCAAGGGAAAACACAAATGGAAGTTGCCGAAGAAATTGGGATTTCTCAAGCGCAAGTATCACGCCTTGAAAAATCAGCAATTAAACAAATGAATAAAACAATTCAAGGATAAGGTCTCATCATTTACGATGAGATCTTTTTATGTTGCGTGCCCCGAGATTCTGTTCATAGGAAAGATTGCGTGTTCATATAATGACAGTAAAGTGAAACCGCTGGCAGAAGGAGACTTATCGATTACACAACATAAAAGGGGAGAATGACAATGATACGAATTTCAGAGTTTCAAATTAAGGATGTTGTAAATGTCTCTGACGGAAAAAAACTTGGAAACATTAGCGATATCGATATTGATATGAATACAGGGAAGATTCAAGCTGTCATTATTTCAAAGCAAACACGTATGTTAGGAATATTTGGGAAAGAAGCAGAGTTTGTTATTCCGTGGAAGCAAATTGTAAAAATTGGAGAGGATGTAATATTAGTAAGAGCTGATCATGTCAATTCTGTAACAGAATCAATACAAACACCGACAATTTCTTAAAGAATATTACAAATTCCTCTTTTTTTTATGTTGTCATTATGGAAAAATAAAAGTATGGTAAAATAGACAGGAAGTACCATGCTTTTTATGTTATTTTATTAAAAGGAGCCGCTTTATGAGAGAACCATTTATATATGAGGACGGTATATTGTATTTACAAGCGTGGAAAGAACTTGGAAACATTACTGCAGGATTTACGACAAAAGATGGTGGAGTAAGTACAGGCTCCTTTCATGCGATGAATTTAGGATTACATGTAAATGATATGATGGAAAATGTTCATGAAAATAGACGTATTTTAGCGAACAAGTTACAAAAAACATTAGAAAATTGGATTTGTTCAGAACAAGTTCATGATCATCATGTTGAAAAAGTAGGACAGCAAGAAAAAGGGCGAGGAATCTATTCATATGAAGATGGTATTCCAAACACAGATGGTATTTATACGACTGATAGAGATGTATGTTTAACATCTTGTTATGCTGATTGTGTTCCACTCTATTTCTATGCACCATCACAAGGTATGATAGGACTGGCACATGCTGGATGGAAAGGCACTGTAAAAGAAATTGCAAAAGAAATGATTCAAAAGTGGCGTGCGGAAGGGGTGCCAGCTCATGAGATTTATGTTGCAATTGGACCAGCCATAGGGTCCTGCTGTTATGTAGTTGATGATCGCGTATTATCAGCAGCAAAACAAGCGGTAAACGGACATGTTCCATATAAATTGATTTCAGACGGACAATATGCAATTGATTTAAAAGAAATCAATCGCATATTATGCATACAAGCTGGCATAAAAGAAGAGCATATTATTATGTCGTCTCTTTGTACAAGCTGTGAAGAACAATTGTTTTTCTCACATCGTCGTGATCGGGGAAAAACAGGAAGAATGTTGAGTTTCATAGGCTTTAAGGAGGATTGAAAACAGTGGTAGTGCAAGAGAATTTAGCATTTGTAAATGAGAAAATTAAAATAGCATGTGAACGAGCAGAGCGCTCGGCACAAGAGGTTAAGCTCGTTGCAGTAACAAAAACAGTAGGAATTGAAAAAACAAATGAAGTAATAGAAGCTGGACTTACTGATTTAGGTGAGAATCGTAATGAAGGTTTTTTACAGAAGTATGAGCATTTTGGTTCAAAAGTAAATTGGCATTTCATTGGTTCGTTACAAACGAGAAAAGTAAAAGAAATTATTAATGAGATTGATTATTTGCATTCATTAGATCGCATTTCACTTGCGAAAGAAATTCAAAGGCGTACTACAAAGCAGGTTCGATGTTTTGTACAAGTGAAAACATCGTCTGAAGAATCAAAGCAAGGGATAGCGGCTGAGGAAACGATTGCGTTTATTCGTGCTTTGCAAGAATTTGATAAAATTGAAGTTGTTGGATTGATGACAATGGCACCATTTACTGAGGAAGAAGCCGAAATTCGTCATTGTTTTAAGAAATTGCGTGGTTTGCAAAAACAAGTACAAGAACTAGGATTATCATACGCTCCGTGTAAAGAGTTATCAATGGGAATGTCAAATGATTATACGATTGCAATTGAAGAAGGTGCTACATATATTCGTTTGGGAACGATTTTAGTAGGAAAAGCATAAAAGGAAGGAGAATGTTATTATGAGTTGGTCAAAAGTAAAATACTTCTTTTTTGACACTCCAGAAGAGCGAGAAGCTTACGAAAAGGAAAAGGAGCAAGCTGAAATGAAAAAACAACAAGATCCACCAGAGCAGCAGGATATTCCACTTACGAAAGCACAGCCGAAACAAAATATTGTAAGTATTGAAACAGCAAAGCAATCTTCCAAAGTTGTTTTGTTAGAACCGCGCACATATTCGGAAGCACAAGGGATTGCGGATCATTTAAAGGGAAGAAGAGCGGTTGTCATTAATTTGCAAAGGATGTCAACAGATCAAGCTGTGCGTATCGTTGACTTTTTAAGTGGTACTGTATACGCTATAGGCGGGGATATTCAAAAATTAGGACCGAAAACATTTATTTGTACACCTGAGACTGTGGATATTGTTGGGGCCATTTCTGAGTTGTTCGGTGAAGAGGAAGAGACAAATATAAAGAGGTGGTAATACGCCATGACGATTATTTTACAAGCATTGCTTTGGATCATCCAGATTTATTCCTGGGCGCTTATTATCTATATCCTTCTATCTTGGTTTCCAGGGGCTAGAGAATCAACATTTGGTGATTTTCTATCACGTATTTGTGAACCATATTTAGAACCGTTTCGGAGATTTATCCCACCTTTTGGCATGATTGATATTTCTCCAATTGTTGCAATTATTGCGTTGAGATTGGCTAGTAGTGGTTTAGTAAGTCTGTTTCGTTATTTCTTGTAATAAGAGGTTGAATGAATGAGCATCTATGAGCATTT
This sequence comes from Bacillus pseudomycoides DSM 12442, assembly GCF_000161455.1. Taxonomy (GTDB): domain Bacteria; phylum Bacillota; class Bacilli; order Bacillales; family Bacillaceae_G; genus Bacillus_A; species Bacillus_A pseudomycoides. The sequence continues at coordinate 3,251,581 of NZ_CM000745.1, read as the reverse complement.
TAGACCCGAAGAAGTGGTCTTTGTCGATAAAGTGTTAGAGTGGAAACAGGTGGCTGAAGAATATCATCAAGTGAAATTAACGGATTTTCTGGATCCGCGTCAGCAGCAAATTGTTGCTACGATAGTTGGAAATCAAGGGGATGCTACTTTGCGTCTTTATGGTGCTGAGCCAAAAGCGGAAAGGAAAAGAGCTCTTATTTATCCGAGTTATCTTGATTTAAATGAAGAAGATTTCCAAGTTGAAGTATTAGAAATTGACTATCCTTCCAAGTTTTATACGCTTGAACATAGGCAAATATTAGGTGCATTTATGTCTCTTGGTCTTACAAGAGAAAAGTGTGGTGATATTTTGCTTCAAGAAAATCGTGCCCAAATTATAGTTGCAAAAGAAATTGTTTCTTACATTGAAATGAATTTACAATCAATAGGGAAAATGACGGTCTCACTTTCTTCTGTACAAGCAGACAAAGTATTACGATTGCAAGAAGAATGGAAAGAGCAGTCTGGAACTGTTTCATCCCTTCGATTAGATGTCCTGCTAGCTGAAATGCTTCATCTATCACGGCAAAAAGTACAGCCGCTTATAAAAAACGGTCTTGTGAAAGTGAACTGGAAAACTGTTGAACAAACTGCATATGAGTGTTTTCCGGGTGATGTTTTTTCAATTAGGGGATATGGCCGGAGTAAATTATTTTCTGTAGAAGGAAAAACGAAACGCGACAAATGGCGAGTTTTGTATGGTATACTAAAATGATTGGTTTTTTAGAAGGAAAATCCCTTATTTTGTCGAAGAAAAGATATAATTAAAAGAGGAAAATTCAGATAACTACTTGGAGGTGGCGTTTGTGCCGTTAACACCATTAGATATTCATAACAAAGAATTTGGTCGCGGATTCCGTGGCTATGATGAGGATCAAGTAAATGAGTTTCTTGATCAGATCATCAAAGATTATGAATTGGTCATTCGCGAGAAAAAAGCATTAGAAGAAAAAGTTGCTCAACTAGAAGGTAAATTAGATCATTTTTCTAACATTGAAGACACGCTAAATAAGTCTATCGTTGTTGCACAAGAAGCGGCGGAAGAAGTAAAGCGTAATGCACAAAAAGAAGCGAAATTAATTGTACGTGAAGCAGAAAAGAATGCAGATCGTATCATTAATGAAGCTTTAGTAAAATCAAGAAAAGTTGCATTTGATATTGAAGAGCTAAAGAAACAAGCGAAAGTATTCCGTACGCGTTTCCGTATGTTATTAGAAGCACAGCTTGAAATGTTAAACAACGATGATTGGGACAAATTAATTGAGCTAGAAGAAGAAGTGGACGAGCTATTAAAGAAAGAAGAAACAGTGTAAGCTTGACGTTTTTCTCATTATTACATATAATTTTAAACAACATATTTATTAAGAAAAACGAAGATAGGGATAAGTACCTTTTTCATACCTTATATAGCGAACTGAGGACGGTGTAAGCTCAGGATAAGGAGATAAATGGGAATATCACCCTGGAGTTCCGCGCTGAACAAAAAAGTAAGCGTAGGCGTATATTCGCGTTAAGAATATAAAGAGGACTTTGTGCATACGTGTACGGTCTACTAGGGTGGTACCGCGGGAGACTTTCTCGTCCCTTTTTTGGGGATGAGAAAGTCTCTTTTTTATTCCATTTTTTAGGGTCTTTCTTTTATACATTCGAGGAGGAATTAAGCGTGGAGTATAAAAATACATTACTAATGCCGAAAACAGAATTCCCAATGCGTGGGAATTTACCAAAGCGTGAGCCTGCAATGCAAGAAAAATGGGCTGAGATGAACATTTATGAAAAGGTACAAGAACATACAAAAGGTCGTCCTTTATTTGTACTGCATGATGGTCCTCCATATGCGAATGGTGACATTCATATGGGACATGCGTTAAATAAAGTATTAAAAGATTTTATTGTTCGTTACAAATCAATGACTGGATACTGTGCACCATATGTACCAGGATGGGATACACACGGTTTACCAATTGAACAAGCTTTAACAAATAAAGGTGTAAAACGTAAAGAAATGACGGTTGCAGAATTCCGTAAACTATGTGCAGAGTATGCATACGAACAAGTGAATCGCCAACGTGAACAGTTTAAACGTCTTGGTGTGCGTGCTGATTGGGATCGCCCATATATTACTTTAGAGCCAGCTTATGAAGCGCAGCAAATTAAAGTATTTGGTGAAATGGCGAAAAAAGGTTATATCTATAAAGGACAAAAACCAGTTTATTGGTCTCCGACAAGTGAATCCGCTTTAGCTGAAGCTGAAATTGAATACAATGATAAAAAGTCAGCATCTATTTATGTGGCATTCCCTGTAAAAGACGGAAAAGACGTATTAGAGGGCGACGAGAAATTTATCATTTGGACAACAACACCTTGGACATTACCAGCCAACTTAGGTATTTCTGTTCATCCAGAACTTGAATACAGCATTGTGAAAGTAAATGATGAAAAATATATTATTGCTTCTGAACTATTTGACACAGTTTCTAAAACGTTAGAGTGGGAAAATGCTGAAGTTGTGAAAACAGTTAAAGGTAGCGAACTTGAGTATACAGTTGCGAAGCATCCATTCTATGAGCGTGATTCTTTAGTTATGCTTGGTGAGCACGTTACAACAGATGCTGGTACAGGTTGTGTACATACAGCACCTGGACATGGGGAAGACGATTTCCTTGTTGGGAAACAATATGGATTAGAAGTTCTTTGCCCAGTTGATGATAAAGGTGTATTAACAAGTGAAGCACCTGGATTTGAAGGTCTATTCTATGATAAAGCTAATAAGCCAATTACGGAAAAATTAGAAGAAGTTGGAGCGTTATTAAAATTAACATTTATTACGCATTCTTATCCACATGACTGGAGAACGAAAAAACCAATTATCTTCCGTGCGACAGCGCAATGGTTTGCATCTATTGAAGCGTTCCGCAAGGAGTTATTACAAGCTGTTGAAGAAACGAAATGGGTACCAGCATGGGGTGAAACACGTCTTCATAATATGGTTCGTGACCGTGGTGATTGGTGTATTTCTCGTCAACGTGCATGGGGTGTACCGATTCCTGTCTTCTATGCAGAGAATGGCGATCCAATTATTACAGATGAAACAATCAATCACGTAGCAGATCTATTCCGTGAGAACGGTTCTAACGTATGGTTCGAACGTGAAGCGAAAGGTTTATTACCAGAAGGATTTACACATCCATCTAGTCCGAATGGCGAATTCCGTAAAGAAACAGACATTATGGACGTATGGTTTGATTCAGGTTCTTCTCACCAAGCTGTCCTAGAAGAGCGCGAAGACTTACAACGTCCAGCTGATTTATACTTAGAGGGATCTGACCAATACCGTGGCTGGTTTAACTCTTCATTATCAACAGCAGTTGCAGTAACAGGTAAAGCACCATACAAAGGTGTGTTGAGTCATGGATTCGTATTAGACGGTGAAGGTCGTAAAATGAGTAAATCTATCGGGAACATTGTTGTACCGAAGAAAATCATGGATCAATTAGGTGGAGATATTTTACGTTTATGGGTATCTTCTGTTGACTACCAATCTGATGTGCGTATTTCAGATGATATTTTAAAACAAGTTGCAGAAGTATATCGTAAAATCCGTAACACATTCCGTTTCTTATTAGGAAACTTAGCTGACTTTAATCCAAGTCAAGATGCAGTAGCGAAAGCTGAATTACGTGAAGTAGATCGCTACATGCTAGTGAAATTAAATGACTTAATTACAAAAGTAAAAGAAGCATATGAAACATATGACTTTGCGGCAGTATATCATGCAATTCATAACTTCTGCACAATTGATTTAAGCTCATTCTATTTAGACTTTGCAAAAGACATTTTATACATTGAAGCAGAAAATCATCATGACCGTCGTGCGATTCAAACAGTACTTTACGATGTTCTTGTTGCATTAACAAAACTTGTAACACCAATCTTACCTCATACAGCTGATGAAGTATGGCCATATGTTCCTGGTGTTGTAGAGGAAAGCGTTCAGCTAACCGATATGCCAGAAGCTGTAGAAGTAGAGGGTGCGGAAGCGTTAAAAACAAAATGGGATGCATTTATGACACTTCGAGATGACGTATTAAAAGCTTTAGAAGTGGCTCGTAATGAAAAAGTAATCGGTAAATCATTAAATGCGAGTATTACCCTATATCCAACTGCAGAAATGAAACAAATGTTAGAGTCTATTAGTGAAGATTTAAAACAATTATTTATTGTCTCTGAGTATAAACTTGGTGGAACAATGGAAGAAGCTCCAGCGGGTGCACCAAAATATGAGCATACAGCTGTTGTTGTAGCACAGGCAACTGGTGAAACATGTGAACGTTGCTGGGTTGTTTCTGAAACAATTGGTAAAGACGCTGAACATGAAACATTATGTGAGCGTTGTGCAACAGTAGTAAAAGAAAATTATGTAAAATAATGATGTGATAAAAACTGACTGCTATTACGGTAGTCAGTTTTTGTATTTAGTAAGGATTCTTCTTAACATGTGGCAGATGTATGAAAAGTTCGACTGCTTAAAGTTTTTCTGTTGAGCAGGAGGAAGTAACTTTTAAGCACTTTCCTATGAAGGAAAAATGTGTGAGCGGTAAGCGAGAAAATTTCGGACACACTAACGGTACATTGCAGCCGGGAGGGATGTACACGTGAATGAAATCTATATGGAAATCAAAGAAGAATTACAATTGATGAAAAAAGAACTACAGGAACGACTGGCAAAAGAAGCGATAGAAACTTATTATGTAGAATTCGGACTGGAATTAGGCTATGAATCGAAGGAAGATGGAAAAAAGAAATTATTTTTACATGATATAAGAGAAGATTTAAAAGATGTGGAACGAGCATTATTTAAAATGGAAATCGATATGTATGGCATTTGTGAGGAAACTGGGAAATACATTCCTGTAAAGCAAATGAAAATGATGCCAACAGCTCGTACAATTCATGAATTTTTATATGAGAAAGTAAATGTCTAAGAGGCACAACGATATTATATTACCTTTTTTTATTTTATTTTATTCTTCCGTAAAGGTTCATTGTGAAAAGACCGTAGCTATGCTAAAATTTTGAGGTACACTGTCTTTGTGGGGGAAATGAAAATGATATATTATTTAATAGCGTTATTTGTCATTACCATCGATCAAGTATCGAAATGGTTAATTGTAAAAAACATGGAATTAGGTACAAGTATCCCGATTATCGATAATGTATTATACATAACATCACATCGGAATAGAGGAGCTGCCTGGGGCATTTTAGAAAACAAAATGTGGTTCTTCTATATTATTACAGTTGTTTTTGTAGGATTTATCGTATTTTATATGAAAAAGTATGCAAAAACAGATAGGCTCCTAGGGATTTCATTAGGTCTTATTTTAGGCGGAGCAATTGGCAACTTTATTGATCGTGTATTTAGACAAGAAGTGGTGGATTTCATTCACGTGTATATTTTTTCATACAACTATCCGGTATTTAACATAGCTGACTCAGCTTTATGTATTGGGGTTGTATTGATTATTATTCAAACATTATTAGAAGGAAAGAAAATGAAGGAGTAATTGAATGAGCGAAGTAGTACAAGTAACAGTTACAGAAGAACAAAAGAGCGAACGGATTGATAAGTTTCTCGCGGGAGTGAACAATGAATGGTCACGTTCACAAGTACAACAGTGGATTAAAGATGGCGTTGTAACCGTAAATGGAAACGACATTAAAGGAAATTATAAAGTAAAAGTAAATGATGAAATTGCAGTAGCAATTCCAGATCCAGAAGAGCTTGATATTTTGCCAGAAGACATGAATTTAGAAATTTATTATGAAGATGCAGATGTGCTTGTTGTGAATAAGCCACGTGGCATGGTTGTGCATCCAGCTCCTGGACATACAAGTGGTACACTTGTAAATGGGTTAATGCATCATTGTACAGATTTATCAGGTATTAACGGTGTAATGCGTCCAGGGATTGTACATCGTATTGATAAAGATACATCTGGCTTATTGATGGTTGCTAAAAATGATATGGCACATGAATCTCTTGTAAATCAGCTTGTGGCAAAAACAGTAACAAGACGATATAAAGCAATCGTCCATGGTGTAATTCCACATGATAAAGGGACAATTGATGCTCCAATTGGCCGTGATAAAAAGGACCGCCAAAGTATGACGGTTGATGAAAATGGGAAGCATGCTGTTACGCATTTTCAGGTGTTAGAACGATTTAAAGACTTTACACTTGTAGAGTGTCGTTTAGAAACCGGCCGTACGCACCAAATTCGTGTTCATATGAAATATATTGGATACCCGCTTGCGGGAGATCCGAAATATGGTCCGAAAAAAACATTAGATATAAATGGACAAGCGCTTCATGCGGGGATTTTAGGGTTTGATCATCCTCGTACAGGCGAATATATCGAGTTTGAGGCGCCAGTTCCAGCAGTATTTGAAGAAGTTTTAAATGTTTTACGGAAATAGTATTGACAAAACGATTAAAACCTGCGATACTAGCAACAGTTGAATAATGATCCTTTAACACAGCCCCGTGAGGTTGAGAAGGTAACGGTTTGAAATACTTAGGGTGTACTTGTACCCTTTTTTCAAAAGTCCTCTCGCACACGCTGAGAGGACTTTTTTTATACCATTCCTCTCACGCAAGAAAAAAGCTTGGAGGTGTAGAGCATGCAAGAAAAAGCTGTCGTTTTAGATGACCAAATGATTCGCCGCGCTTTAACACGCATCAGTCATGAAATTGTGGAACGTAATAAAGGTGTCGATAATTGTGTTCTTGTCGGAATTAAAACACGTGGGATTTTTATTGCACAGCGTTTAGCAGAACGAATTGGTCAAATTGAAGGAAAAGAAATAGAAGTAGGCGAGTTAGACATTACACTATATCGTGATGATTTAACATTGCAATCAAAAAATAAAGAACCGCTTGTAAAAGGTTCAGATATTCCTGTGGACATTACGAAGAAAAAAGTTATTCTTGTGGATGATGTATTGTATACAGGAAGAACGGTTCGAGCAGCAATGGATGCTCTTATGGATTTAGGTAGACCATCACAAATCCAACTAGCTGTTCTTGTAGACAGAGGTCATCGTGAATTACCAATTCGCGCTGATTATGTAGGGAAGAACATTCCAACATCAAGTGAAGAACGTATTGAAGTTGATTTGCAAGAGACGGATCAGCAAGATCGAGTAAGTATATACGATAAGTAAAGCCCTTTTAAATGTAGTCCTGTGAGGCTGCCAAAGGGTCTTGACTTTCGTATGTCAAATTTGACATATGAAAGTATAGGACTCTTTGTGCATAGGGCGCAAAGAGTTTTTTTATTGCAAAGTTTTAAACTGAAGGAGGATATAACAATGGAGCAAAAGCCAGTGTTAGACATTCATGAAGTACCGAAACCCGGAAAATGGTTATTTTTAAGTATACAACATTTGTTCGCGATGTTTGGATCAACAGTGCTTGTTCCGTTTTTAACAGGACTGAATCCATCAGTAGCTTTAATCTCCAGTGGATTAGGAACACTCGCGTTTATTCTTATAACAAAAGGTCAAGTACCAGCATATCTAGGCTCATCATTCGCGTTTATCGCACCGATTATTACGGCGAAGACAGCAGGAGGGCCAGGAGCAGCAATGCTTGGTGGTTTACTAGCAGGACTTGTATACATCTTAATTTCACTTGGAATTAAGAAATCGGGATCAGCATGGATTATGAAGTTACTCCCACCAATTGTCGTTGGTCCAGTTGTAATGGTTATCGGATTAGCATTAGCACACACAGCAGTGAATATGGCAATGAATGATGCAGGTGGCAAGTATAGTGTTACACACTTCTCAGTAGCATTAGTAACGCTAGCAATTACAATCATTTGCTCTATATTCGGAAGAGGATTTTTCAGCATCATACCAGTTCTATTAGGGATTATCGGAGGATATATCTTCGCTTACTTCCAAGGATTGGTGGACTTAAAGCCAGTAGCTGAGGCGAAATGGTTTGATGTACCAGACTTTGTCGTACCATTTGTAACTTACACGCCAGAGTTTTCATGGAAGATTGTACTCTTAATGGTGCCAGTAGCACTTGTAACAATTTCAGAACATATCGGGCATCAAATCGTACTTGGAAATGTTATTAAGCGAGATTTAATTGAAAAACCAGGTTTACATCGCTCGATTTTTGGAGATGGTGTAGCGACATTAATCGCATCAGTAATTGGTGGACCACCAAATACAACATACGGTGAAAACATAGGTGTGCTGGCAATTACGAGAGCTTACAGTGTATACTTATTCATCGGATCAGCAGTCTTCGCGATTATGTTCGGATTTATTGGTAAGATTTCCGCACTGATTCACTCGATTCCAACACCAGTTATGGGTGGCGTATCAATCTTACTCTTTGGAGTAATCGCATCAAGCGGTTTACGCATGATGGTAGATGATAAAACAGACTTAAGCGACAAACGAAACTTAATGATTGCATCAGTGATTTTGGTAATCGGTATTGGTGGCGCGGTACTTCGTGTCGGAGAATCATTCCAAGTAGAAGGAATGGCGCTTGCAGCAATCGTTGGCGTACTGTTAAATCTACTGTTACCTGAAATGAAACAGAAACAACAATCTAAGCAGATTGCTTCATAAAAACAACCTTTTAATTCAGTCCTGTGAGACCGAAAAGGGTGGCTTTTTTCTCGCACCCTAGTCTCATACGATTAGGGTATTTTTATGCAATAGTTGTTATATAAATACAAAAGTGTTATCATAAAAATCAGAAAGATGAGGGATGACAATGAGCCATTTGTTAACGATGAGTGAATTATCGAAAGAAGAGATTTCAGAAATCCTAAAAGACGCAGAAGATTTCGCAAATGGAAGAAGTAAAAAAACAACAGAGCAAACGTTTGTAGCGAACTTATTTTTCGAAAATAGTACGAGAACAAAGTTTAGCTTCGAAGTTGCCGAGAAGAGATTAGGACTAGACGTATTAAACTTCTCAGCAGATTCTTCTAGCGTACAAAAAGGAGAAACATTATACGATACGATAAGAACACTAGAATCAATCGGAACAAAAGCAGTAGTCATCCGCCATCAGCAAGATCGCTACTTCGATGAGCTAAAAGATAAAGTAAATATTCCAATCCTAAATGCTGGAGATGGATGTGGAAATCATCCAACACAATGCTTGCTAGACCTTTTAACAATTAAACAAGAGTTTGGAAGCTTCGAAGGATTAAAGATTGCAATTGTTGGAGATATCCGCCATAGCCGAGTAGCCCGCTCTAATGCTGAAGCATTAACGAAACTAGGAGCAACAATTTACTTTGCTAGCCCAGAAGAGTGGAAAGATGAAACTAACACATTCGGAACATACAGAAGTTTAGATGAACTTGTTCCAGAAGTTGATGTGATGATGTTACTTCGTGTGCAACATGAGCGTCATGACCATTATGAAACAGACATCATGAAAGAGTATCATGAACAGCACGGATTAACAATTGAACGAGAAAAACGTATGAAACAAGGAAGCATTATTATGCATCCAGCTCCTATAAACCGCGATGTAGAAATTGCGAGCGAACTCGTTGAGTGTGAGCGTTCCCGCATTTTCAAACAGATGGAAAACGGAGTTTACGTAAGAATGGCTGTACTAAAACGCGCATTACCAAATGTATTAGGAGGAATGAAACATGAATTATTTGTTTAAAAATGGACGTTATCTAAATGAAGAAGGAAAAATTGTAGCAACAGATCTTCTTGTACAAGACGGTAAAATTGCGAAAGTAGCAGAAAATATTACGGCAGATAATGTTGAAGTAATCGATGTAAATGGAAAATTAATCGCACCTGGACTAGTAGATGTACACGTTCATCTTCGCGAACCAGGTGGTGAACATAAAGAAACAATTGAAACAGGTACGCTTGCAGCAGCAAAAGGTGGATTTACAACAATTTGCGCAATGCCAAATACACGCCCAGTACCAGACAGCAAAGAACATATGGAAGACTTACAAAAACGAATTAAAGAAAAAGCACATGTAAATGTACTGCCATATGGCGCAATTACAGTACGTCAAGCAGGTTCTGAAATGACAGACTTTGAAACATTAAAAGAACTTGGAGCATTCGCGTTTACTGATGATGGAGTAGGCGTACAAGATGCAAGCATGATGCTAGCTGCTATGAAACGTGCAGCAAAATTAAATATGGCAGTCGTTGCACACTGTGAAGAAAATACACTAATTAATAAAGGTTGTGTACATGAAGGGAAGTTTTCTAAGGAACACGGATTAAACGGTATCCCATCAGTATGTGAATCTGTACATATTGCCCGGGACATATTACTTGCGGAAGCGGCAGATTGCCACTATCACGTATGTCACGTAAGTACAAAAGGATCTGTACGAGTGATTCGTGATGCAAAACGTGCTGGAATTAAAGTGACAGCAGAAGTAACACCGCACCACTTAGTATTATGTGAAGATGATATCCCAGGTGTTGATCCAAACTTTAAAATGAATCCACCGCTTCGAGGAAAAGAAGATCACGAAGCCTTAATTGAAGGATTATTAGATGGAACAATCGATATAATTGCAACAGATCATGCACCGCATGCAGCAGAAGAAAAAGCACAAGGTATTGAAAGAGCACCATTTGGAATTACTGGTTTTGAAACAGCATTCCCATTACTATATACAAACCTTGTGAAAAAGGGGATTATCACATTAGAACAATTGATTCAATTCTTAACAGAAAAACCAGCTGATACATTTGGTTTAGAAGCAGGTCGCTTGCAGGAAGGAAGAGCGGCAGATATTACAATTATCGATTTAGAACAAGAAGAAGAAATTGATCCAACAACATTCTTATCAAAAGGAAAAAATACGCCGTTTGCAGGCTGGAAGTGTCAAGGATGGCCGGTTATGACAATAGTTGGCGGTAAGATCGCATGGCAAAAGGAGAGTGCATTAGTATGAAAAGACAGCTTATCTTAGAAGATGGAACAGTATTAATTGGAAAAGGTTTCGGAGGAGAGATCGAAAAGTCAGGTGAGGTTGTATTTACAACAGGAATGACTGGATATCAAGAAACATTATCTGATCCATCATACTGCGGTCAAATTGTAACATTTACGTACCCATTAATCGGAAACTATGGCATTAACCGTGATGATTTCGAATCAATTCATCCATCTGTAAATGGTTTAATAGTAAACGAAATTTGTGATCACCCATCTAACTTCCGTAATGAAATTTCGTTAGATGATTACTTAAAAGAAAGAAATATTCCCGGACTCGCAGGAATTGATACAAGAAAATTAACGCGGAAAATTCGTCAATATGGAACACTGCGCGGGCGTCTTTGCAACATGGATGCGGATGTAGAGTACATCGTTAGCCAATTAAAAGCGACAGTCTTTACAGATCATGTGAAACGCGTATCAACAAAAGATCCATATCCAAGTCCAGGCCGTGGCCATCGTGTTGTACTTGTAGACTTCGGAATGAAGCACGGTATTTTGCGCGAGCTAAATAAACGTGATTGTGATGTAATCGTTGTACCTTACAATACAACAGCGGAAGAAATTTTACGCCTTAGTCCAGACGGAATTATGTTAAGTAATGGACCTGGTGATCCAAAAGATGTACCAGAAGCAATTGAAATGTTAAAAGAAATCATCGGAAAAGTACCTTTATTCGGGATTTGCCTTGGACATCAATTGTTTGCTCTAGCATCTGGTGCGAATACAAGTAAGTTAAAATTCGGTCACCGTGGTTTAAATCATCCAGTAAAACATCTTGCAACTGGAAAAGTAGCAATTACTTCTCAAAACCATGGTTACGCAGTAGAAGAAGCGTCAGTTGAAAATACAGATCTTGAAATTACGCATGTAGCTTTAAATGATGGAACTGTAGAAGGACTTCGTCATAAGAAGTTCCCAGCATTTACAGTGCAATATCATCCAGAAGCTTCAGCGGGACCAGAAGATGCAAATGATTTATTCGAAGATTTCTTAATAATGATTGAAAACTTCAAGAAAGAAGGGGAAGAGTTATGCCAAAACGCTTAGACATTAACACAATTTTAGTAATCGGATCAGGACCAATTGTAATTGGGCAAGCAGCGGAATTTGACTACTCTGGTACACAAGCTTGTCAATCTCTTAAAGAGGAAGGTTACAAAGTAATCCTTGTTAACTCTAACCCAGCAACAATTATGACAGATACTGCAACAGCAGATAAAGTATATATTGAACCATTAACATTAGAATTCGTAAGCCGTATTATTCGTAAAGAACGTCCAGATGCAATCTTACCAACATTAGGTGGTCAAACGGGCTTAAACATGGCTGTTGAACTTGCGAAATCAGGTGTGCTTGACGAGTGTGGAGTTGAAATTTTAGGAACAAAATTATCAGCAATTGAGCAAGCGGAAGATCGTGATCTATTCCGTACATTAATGCAAGAGTTAAATGAACCAACACCACCAAGTGAAATCATTCATACGCTTGATGAAGCATATGAATTTGTAAAAGAAATTGGGTATCCGGTAATCGTTCGCCCAGCATTTACACTTGGCGGAACAGGCGGCGGTATTTGTCACAATGAAAAAGAATTAATTGAAACCGTAACAAGTGGTTTAAAACATAGCCCGGTAACGCAATGTTTATTAGAAAAGAGTATTGCTGGTTGTAAAGAAATCGAATACGAAGTAATGCGTGATTCAAATGATAACGCAATCGTAGTATGTAACATGGAAAATATCGATCCAGTTGGGGTTCACACAGGTGATTCTATCGTTGTAGCGCCGAGCCAAACATTAAGTGACCGTGAGTATCAAATGTTACGTAACACTTCATTACGAATTATTCGTGCGTTAGGAATTGAAGGTGGATGTAACGTTCAGCTTGCACTTGATCCATATAGCTTCCAATACTATGTAATCGAAGTAAATCCACGTGTAAGTCGTTCATCTGCACTAGCATCTAAAGCAACAGGATATCCAATTGCGAAGTTAGCAGCGAAAATTGCAGTCGGCTTAACATTAGATGAAATTGTAAACCCAGTAACACAAAAAACATACGCTTGCTTCGAGCCAGCATTAGACTACGTTGTTTCAAAAATTCCGCGCTGGCCATTTGATAAGTTTGAATCAGCAAACAGAACACTTGGTACACAGATGAAGGCAACTGGTGAAGTTATGTCAATCGGACGTAACTTAGAGGAATCATTATTAAAAGCGGTTCGTTCTTTAGAGCTTGGCATTTATCACTTAGAGTTAGAGCATCTAAAAGAGCTTGATAAAGAAACAATGAAAAAACGTATTATAAAAGCTGATGATGAGCGTCTGTTTGTTGTAGCAGAAGCGATCCGTCAAGGTGTAACGAAAGAAGAAATCAATGCATGGTGTGAAATGGACTTCTTCTTCTTACAAAAAGTCGAAAACATCGTAAACATGGAACGCGAAGTAAAAGCGAATATAGGAAATATGGAAGTATTACAAGAAGCAAAAGAAATGGGCTTCAGTGATCATTACATCGCAGCTGCTTGGGGTAAAACAGAACGTGAAATTTATGATGTGCGTAAAGAAAATAGCATGACGCCAGTATTCAAAATGGTAGATACTTGTGCGGCAGAATTCGAATCTGCAACACCTTACTACTACAGCACATATGGAGATGAAAATGAATCGATCGTTACAGATCGTAAAAGCGTAGTTGTACTTGGATCTGGTCCAATCCGCATCGGCCAAGGTGTTGAGTTTGACTATGCAACAGTTCACTCTGTATGGGCAATTAAAGAAGCCGGATATGAAGCAATTATTATTAACAATAACCCAGAAACAGTTTCAACAGACTTCAGTATTTCTGACAAATTATACTTTGAACCATTAACAATCGAAGATGTAATGCACATCATTGATTTAGAGAAGCCAGAAGGTGTTATCGTTCAGTTCGGTGGACAAACGGCAATTAACTTAGCTGCTAAATTAGAAGAACACGGTGTGAAAATTTTAGGAACATCACTTGAAGATTTAGACCGTGCAGAAGATCGTGATAAATTTGAAGCAGCATTAACACAGCTTGGTATCCCGCAACCTGTTGGTAAAACAGCAACGACTGTAGAACAAGCGGTAGCAATCGCTGAAGAAATTGGTTACCCAGTATTAGTAAGACCATCTTACGTACTTGGTGGGCGTGCGATGGAAATCGTATATCGTCAAGAAGAACTACTGCATTACATGAAAAATGCGGTTAAAGTTCATGCGGATCATCCAGTATTAATTGACCGCTATATGGTTGGTAAAGAAATTGAAGTAGATGCAATTTCAGACGGTGAAAATGTATTCATTCCAGGTATTATGGAACATATTGAACGCGCTGGAGTTCACTCTGGTGACTCAATTGGAGTATACCCACCGCAAAGCTTATCTGCAAAACTGAAAGAACAAATTATCGAAAATACAATTGCACTTGGAAGAGGATTAAACATTGTTGGATTACTGAATATCCAGTTTGTAGTATTCAAAGACGAAGTGTATGTAATTGAAGTAAACCCACGTGCGAGCCGTACAGTACCATTCTTAAGTAAAATTACAGGCGTACCGATGGCGAATATCGCAACGAAAGTTATTTTAGGTCAAAATCTTGTAGAACAAGGATATGAAACTGGCTATCGCTCAGAAGAGAATGAAGTGTATGTAAAAGCTCCAGTATTCTCATTTGCGAAACTACGTTCAGTTGATACAACATTAGGGCCTGAAATGAAATCAACAGGGGAAGTAATGGGGAAAGACTTAACGCTTGAAAAAGCACTATATAAAGGACTTGTTGCTTCTGGAATTAACATTCCAACGCACGGATCAGTAATCATTACTGTAGCGGATAAAGATAAAGAAGAAGCAATGGAAATTGCAAAACGCTTCCATGAAATCGGCTATAACTTATTAGCAACAGCAGGAACAGCACAATCGTTAACAGAGAAAAGCATTCCGGTGCAAGTTGTAAACAAAATTGATTCTGAAGACTACAACTTACTTGATATTATCCGTCAAGGGAAAGCACAGTTTGTAATCAATACGTTAACAAAAGGAAAACAACCAGCGCGTGATGGTTTCCGCATTCGCCGTGAATCAGTAGAAAATGGTGTGGCTTGCTTAACTTCACTTGATACAACAAGAGCAATTTTAAGAGTACTAGAATCCATGACATTCTCAGCTCACGCAATGAAAGAAATCGCGCCAGCGCAGCGTCACGAGGTGGTACATGCATGATGCAAAAGCAAAATATGATCGTCGTTAACCAAACAGAAATCGCAAAAAATATTTATGAATTAGTGCTTCAAGGTGATCTTGTACAGCAAATGAACGAACCAGGGCAGTTTGTACACATTAAGGTAGCAGAGGGCATTACGCCCCTTCTGCGCCGCCCAATTAGTATTTGTGATGTCGATCAAGACAAGAACGAATTTACAATGCTATATCGTGCAGAAGGACAAGGAACAAAAACACTAGCAAAGAGAAAACAAGGTGAAATTGTAGATGTATTAGGACCATTAGGCCATGGTTTTCCTGTAGAAGAAGCGGAAGCTGGGCAAACAGCTCTATTAGTAGGTGGAGGGATTGGTGTACCACCACTTTATGAGTTATCACAGCGTCTTGTTGCAAAGGGTGTACGTGTCATTCACATCTTAGGTTTCCAAACAAAAGATGTTGTTTTCTACGAAGAGAAATTTGCAGAGCTTGGCGATACGTATGTGGCAACAGTTGATGGTACACATGGTACAAAGGGATTTGTAACAGATGTGATTGATGCTTATGGAATCGACTTTGACATTTTATACTCATGTGGACCTTTGGCAATGTTACGTGCATTAGAAGGTCGTTATAAAGAGAAAAAAGCCTACATTTCACTAGAAGAACGTATGGGCTGTGGTATTGGAGCATGTTTCGCATGTGTATGTCACTTGCAAGAAGATCCAAGCGGACATTCTTACAAGAAGGTGTGTAGCGACGGGCCAGTATTTCCAATCGGGGAGGTTGTACTATGAACAGATTGCAAGTTGAATTACCAGGATTATCGTTGAAAAATCCAATCATCCCAGCTTCTGGTTGCTTCGGGTTTGGTCGTGAGTATGCGCAATTTTATGATTTAAGCGTACTTGGATCAATCATGATTAAAGCAACGACAGAACAACCTCGTTATGGAAATCCAACGCCTCGTGTTGCTGAAACACCAGGCGGAATGCTAAATGCAATCGGACTTCAAAACCCTGGGCTAGAAAAGGTAATGACTTCTGAATTACCATGGCTAGAGCAATTCGATCTTCCGATTATTGCGAACGTTGCAGGTTCACAAGCTGAGGATTATGTAGCAGTTGCAAAGGAAATTTCAAAAGCACCGAATGTTCATGCGCTAGAATTAAATATTTCTTGTCCAAACGTAAAAACGGGTGGTATAGCTTTTGGTACTGTCCCAGAAATTGCTGCTGATTTAACGAAGCGAGTAAAAGAGGTTTCTGAAGTGCCGGTATATGTGAAATTGTCACCGAACGTGGCAAACATTGTAGAGATTGCGAAGGCAATTGAAAATGCAGGTGCAGACGGATTAACGATGATTAATACATTGCTTGGTATGCGTCTAGATTTAAAAACAGCAAAACCCATTTTAGCAAACCGTACAGGCGGACTATCAGGACCTGCAATTAAGCCAGTGGCGATTCGTATGGTACATGAAGTGAGTCAAGCGGTTAACATTCCGATTATCGGAATGGGCGGTATTGAATCAGCAGAAGATGTAATTGAGTTCTTCTACGCTGGTGCAAGCGCAGTTGCAGTTGGTACAGCGAACTTTGTTGATCCGTTCGTATGTCCAACAATTATTGAAGAATTACCAGCGTTATTAGATGAATTAGGATTTGATCACATTTCGGAATGTCAGGGAAGGAGCTGGAAATAAACATGTCACAGTCTTTAATCGTTGCACTGGATTTTCCAGGTAAGGCAGAGGTAGAACAGTTTTTAAGCCACTTTGAAGGGGAACAGTTATTTGTCAAAGTTGGTATGGAGCTATTCTATAAAGAGGGACCTGCTATCATTACGTACTTAAAAGAAAAAGGGCATCAAATTTTTCTAGATTTAAAGCTCCATGATATTCCGAATACAGTAAAAAGCGCTATGCGCAGCCTAGCTAGTCTAGATGTTGATATGGTAAATGTTCATGCTGCTGGGGGAAGTAGCATGATGAAAGCTGCGGTTGAGGGATTAGTGGAAGGTAAGCGAGAAGGAAAAGAGAGACCGATTTGTATTGCAGTTACACAACTAACAAGCACTTCGGAAGCTATGATGAAAAAAGAGATTGGTATTGAGAAAACGTTAGAAGAAGCGGTTGCTCATTATGCAAAATTAACGAAAGAAAGTGGACTTGATGGTGTTGTATGTTCGACACTAGAAGTACCAAAGTTACGTGAAGTATGCGGACCTGCATTTGTAACAGTAACACCGGGGATTCGTCTTGCAAGCGATGATGTTAATGATCAAGTACGCGTAGCAACGCCAAAGCGTGCACGTGAACTTGGTTCAAGTTACATTGTAGTGGGACGTAGTATTACAAAGGCAGAAAATCCGCTTGAAGCGTATAAAACCGTAAAACAACAGTGGGAAGGTGTAACAATATGAAAAAAGAAATCGCATCTCATCTATTAGAAATTGGCGCAGTATTTTTACAACCAAATGATCCATTTACATGGTCTTCTGGTATGAAATCACCAATTTATTGTGATAATCGTTTAACGTTATCATATCCAAAAGTACGCCAAGCGATTGCGGCAGGATTAGAGAAGTTAATCGAAGAACACTTCCCAACTGTAGAAGTTATTGCAGGAACAGCAACTGCTGGTATTGCGCACGCTGCATGGGTAAGTGATCGTATGGATTTACCAATGTGCTATGTACGTAGTAAAGCAAAAGGTCATGGTAAAGGGAACCAGATTGAAGGAAAAGCAGAAAAAGGTCAAAAAGTAGTAGTAGTAGAAGACTTAATTTCAACTGGCGGCAGTGCAATTACTTGTGTAGAAGCACTTCGCGAAGCTGGCTGTGAAGTATTAGGAATCGTATCAATCTTCACGTATGAGCTTGAAGCAGGAAAAGAAAAACTAGCAGCAGCAAACGTAGCATCATATTCTCTAAGCGACTACAGTGCATTAACTGAAGTGGCAGCAGAAAAAGGTATGATCGGACAAGCTGAAACAAAAAAATTACAAGAATGGCGTAAAAATCCAGCTGACGAGGCTTGGATTACAGCCTAATTATAAAAAACACGACCGCGGGGGAAACGCGGTCGTGTTTTTTATAGAAAATATGGTTAGATAAATATCCTCTTATCCTGGTAATTCTAACTATTATTCTAGATGAGGTCCCGACACATCGCTATCAAGCTAAGCATACTAAAAGGTAATATGGTAGTGCATTTTTATTGATTCTCTATGAATACACTAAAAATGGGCATGACAAAAAACTATTTAATGGTTTTTTTTATTTTTATGTGGATTTTCGTATTTGTAACATCTTACAATACATAACACCCAAAACATACTAAGATTAGTAGTGTAAACCAAGGCATTGGTTTACACTACTATTTTTTTATAGTAGAAGTGAAGAATAGGTCGCTTTGATATTGGGATTTTAAATCCGTACCCAAAACAGACCTTCTTCACTTG